>NZ_JBGQQW010000007.1:0-103974 GCF_045528485.1 Desemzia sp. FAM 23990 | reverse complement strand
AGCAAAAAAAAGAAAGACGCCAGTATATTCCCCCACAATCTCACCCGTGGAAACTAGAATCTTTCAAAAGATATCTTCGCAGTGTCGGAAAAACACTCGAAGAGTACGAAGCTGAACAAACAGCTTAAGACTAATTTTAACAAATTCGGTCACATTAATGCAAGCTTTTGCGAAGTAAAAGCTTGCATTAATGTGAGCCTTGGTTTTAGGACATTTTAACTTTCGCTTGACATACAGAAAATGAATAATTGAAAAAGAAAAGCATAAAGCATATTATTTTAATCTTTTGCAAAGATAGTCTATACTCAAATGTGTACAAAATATTACAAAAAATAAAGGAGAGAGATGAAATGGATAATATATCGAATACTATCAGTTCAGGTTTCAACTCATTCGTTAACTTTCTGCCCACTCTATTAGGTGCGATTGCCCTATTTCTAATTGCTTGGCTGATCGCAGCATTATTAAGAAAAGGGATCCAAAAAGGCCTGCGTAAAATAGGCTTTAACAGACGTTTAGTGAAATGGGGGGTAGTACAAACCGAAGAACAAGCTAACACAACCATTGATTCAATTGGAAATGTTGTCTACTATCTTGTATGGTTATTATTCTTACCAGCAATCCTTGGTATGTTAGGTTTAACTGCGGTAGCTCAACCAATCTCTAACATGTTTGACACAGCATTGAACTTTATCCCGACGTTAATCGGTGCGGCGTTTATACTAGTTTTAGGGTACTTTGTAGCAAAATTTGTCAAGAACCTGGTTTACAACTTAGCTTTATCGCTTAACTTAGACAAATGGATGAATAAATTGAGCGGCTCAGGAGAAACTCCTGATGCAACTCCGTCACCATCACAAAAAGGTACAATTGCTAAAGTATTAGCTAACTTGGTTTTCGTAGTCATTTTAATTCCAATTGCTACTGCAGCTCTTGAGATTTTAGGAATTGAAAGTATTTCTAGACCAGTAGTAGGTGTATTGAACTCAATTTTAGCAGCCATTCCAAATGTATTAGTAGCTGTTATTCTTTTAGGCCTTGGGATCTTTATTGCTAAATTTGTAGGACAATTACTTGCTGATTTGTTACGCGGAACGGGTATCAACAGCTTGACGAAATACTTGAATACAAACGGTAAAATGAATATTGACTTAGCTAAATTAGCTGGCCAAATCGTTTCTGTAGTGATTGGTATTTTCTTCTTAGTTGAAGCACTAAATGTACTAAACTTAGAAGTTCTAAACACTATTGGAGCAGCGATTATTTCTTACTTGCCACTAGTTATTAGTGCATTAGTTATTTTAGGACTTGGTATCGTGGGAGGAACATTATTAGGAAACTTCATTTCTAGTTCTACGAAGAGCGAATTCTTTGGAGAAGCTGTGAAGTATATCTTGATTATCTTCTCAATCTTTATGGCATTAGATCAATTGCAATTTGCAACAAGCATTGTTAATACAGCCTTTATCTTCATTATGGGTGGTATTGCTGTAGCCTTCGCTATTGCCTTTGGTATTGGTGGACGTGACGTAGCGAAACGTACGCTTGAAAAAGCAAACGATAAAGCAGAACAAGAATCAAACAAATCATCAAATGATTCTACACCGCCAACACTTTAAAATTGAATTGAACAAGGTATAAAGAGTCGACTCCCTAGTGAGTCGACTTTTTTCTGCATTTTTAAGTTCAAATGATTTATTAGATTACTTTACAAATTGCTCATTTACTTGTAGTCCATTTCAGTATAAGTGCCTTTTATGGTATAATAAGTTACGTATAAAAAGTAAGCACATGCATTTTTGTTGTTCGTAGATGACAGTCAGTGGTTGATGAATTGTATCATGTGTGGACAAATTATAGGAAAGGAAGTGGATTTTATTTGAACCCATTAACAGAAAAATTTAAGGAAGTTCTCCTCTCTGTACTTCCGATTGTCGCAATAGTATTAGCATTAAACTTTACCATCGTTCCTTTAGATACGACCGTCATTTTACGATTTATATTAGGAGCAGCTTTCATTATTACTGGACTAGCTATCTTTTTACTAGGGACCGATATTGGAATAACACCGATTGGTAATTACTTGGGAAAAGCTGTTACAAAAAGTAATAAAGTTTGGGTGGTAGTGATAGCGGGATTATTTCTAGGCTTTTTTATTTCTATTGCTGAACCGGATTTGCACATCTTAGCAAATCAAATCAATACCGTTACTGGAGGTCTAGTTCCAAGTTCCACTATTTTGGTCTCCGTTTCCATAGGAATAGCAGTCATGATGACTGTTGGAATATTGCGTATCGTCTTCAGTATTCCCTTGTTCAAAATTTTAACAGGTGTTTATCTCTTCATTTTTGTCCTCTCTCTTTTTACTTCTAGTGAGTTTTTAGCAATTTCTTTTGATGCTTCAGGTGCCACAACAGGTGCACTTACAGTACCATTTATGCTGTCTTTATCATCTGGGATTTCTGCTATGAAGAAAAATGGAAAAGCTTCAGAAAAAGACAGTTTTGGATTAGTGGCTATTTCTTCTTCAGGAGCTATCATGGCAGTGATGTTTTTAAATATCATTACTGGCCAAAATGAATTAACTGGTGAACTGCCTGTTGATTTAAATCCTTCAGGAACAGTCTGGGAACCTTTCTTGCATGAAATTCCTATTATCTCTCAAGAAATTTTTATTGCTTTGTTACCAATTGTGTTAACATTCTTAGGATACAACTTTTTCTCTTTAAAATTGCATAAACGTCCTTTGGCGAGAGTTTTGAAAGGAATATTTTATGTATTTCTAGGATTGGTTATTTTCTTAGTTGGTGTGAATGCTGGATTTATGAACGTAGGAAGTTTAATCGGATACAATCTTGCTGGTATGGATGCTTCGATTTATTTACTTCTAATTGCTTTTGTGTTAGGATTGGTTACGATTTTAGCCGAACCGGCAGTGTACGTTTTAACTAAACAAATTGAACAAGTGACGAATGGTTATGTGAAAAGAAAAGCTGTTTTAGTAGCCTTATCTCTTGGTGTTGGTTTAGCAGTACTGCTGTCTGTTATTCGAATCATGGTACCAGGATTGGAATTGTGGCATTACTTATTACCCGGATACATTATTGCTCTAGGCTTAATGTACATTGTTCCTAAAATGTTTATCGGGATGGCATTTGATGCGGGTGGTGTTGCATCTGGTCCGATGACTGCAACCTTTATCTTAGCGTTCGTTCAAGGAGCTGCTCAATCGATTGAAGGAGCAGATGTTATACGGGATGGATTTGGTATGATTGCTATGGTGGCTATGATGCCGATCATTACATTACAAATACTTGGGTTGATTTTTAAATTGAAATCAAAAAGGGAGGATCGTTAAAACTATGACTGAAAATCCATCAGTAAAAGAAAATATAGATTTGCTCTTTTTTATCGTCAATGACGGTATGGGGAGTGACGTCATCCGCATCGCTAAGAAAAATGGCTCTAGTGGCGGAACGGTCTTCTATGGATATGGAACAATCAATAATTTGCGCTTAAAAATGCTTGGTTTAGATAATATTCGCAAAGAAGTGGTCCTCATGCTAACGGAAGAATCAAAAAGTGAGAGCATTATGAAGGTTTTGACAGATAAATTAAAATTAGAGCGACCAAATCGTGGAATAGCTTTTGCGATTTCATTATTGAACATTCTTGGAAGACGAAATAGTACGTATGATCAAAATGCTCAAATTAGAGAGGATGACAGTGTGATGCACCAAGCCATTTTTGTGATTGTAGAGCGCGGACAAGCGGAAGAAGTTATTGATGCCGCTGTGGCAGCAGGTTCTCAAGGCGGAACAGTTATTAGTGCAAGAGGATCAGGAATTCATGAAACAAGTCGCTTATTTGGGATGGATATTGAACCTGAAAAAGAAATCGTCTTGATTTTATCGGATACTGATAAAGTAGATCCCATTGTTGCTTCGATCAGCAATGCGACAGAAATTGAAAAACCAGGAAAAGGTGTCTTATTTACGATCGATGTAAAAGATACCAAAGGATTGTTTTAAACTAGAATCATAAAACTAACATTAGCCGTAGTCTTAAATGGATTTTTTAAAATCCCTTTAGGACTGCGGTTTTAAATTTTTGACTTAAGGATAGCGCTTAAATAAAATTAAGACAAGGAAGAAAAAAACTGGGTATTACTAAGTTTAAGTTGGAGGAATGTCAAATGGCGCTGAATGAAAATGAAAGAAAAATTTTAGATGTGATTCGGGAAGATCCCTTTATCTCACAACAAGATCTTGCTGATGCGATTAAATTATCTCGTTCAGCCGCCGCGAATATTATTTCGGGCTTGGTCAAAAAAGGTTACTTACTAGGAAAAGCCTATGTTATTAATGAGGAGCGTCCTATCGTGTGCATTGGAGCGGCAAATATTGACAATCGCTATATTGTACAAGACGATTTGATAAGAAACACTTCAAACAATATACATGCTACTTCCTCATTAGGTGGAGTTGCGCGCAATGTAGCTGAAAATTTAGGGAGATTAGGAGAACATGTAGAACTGATTTCAGTTGTCGGAAATGATGATGATTGGAAACGGATCAAAAATCATTCAAAATATTTTATTGATTTATCTAGTGTTACGGTGTTGGATAATCAGACAACTGGAAACTTTATTGAAATCATTGGGAAAGAACAAGAAATGCTGATGGGGTTATCAGACATGACTATTTATGACTGCCTAAATTTAGAATTGATTGACAAATACCTTGAAAAAATTCAACGAGCCAAATGTCTGATTGTAGATTTAAATTGCTCTAAAGAAACCATTGAATTTTTACAATCGTTTACAGCACGGTACCATGTGCAAATGATACTGATCACAGTATCCACTCAAAAAATGGTTAATCTGCCCGAAAGATTAGAGGGTATCACGCTGATCACGAAGCACGATGAATTAGAAGATACCTATCGCCGTACCGTTCAAACAGACCAAGAATTAAAAGAAATGGTCCAATTATTTTTAAAAAAAGGTGCTACGGATGTTTTTATTTCAAAAGATAGTGAGAAAATGATTCACGGGAACAAAGAGTCTATTCGCATTTTTGAAAATCCTCGATACAACAAAAGTCGGTATGAATGGGGACAAAATGAAGCTTTTTGTGGAGCCAAGGTATATGCAGACTTTCATAAATTTGAAGAGAGTGGTCATGACAGCATTGAAATAGGATTGATAAATGCCTATTTAACGCTGGATTGTCTGCAAATTGTCCGTCCTAATCTGACAGTAGATAAATTAAAAAAAGACGTAGCAGAATACTCTACTGCAGGAAGAGAAGTCTAAGTTGATATTTGTACTAGCTCAGAGAAGAAACTTGTGCTATCTTTTAATTAATTAAAAGGAATGCGGGGAAATTAGTGTGAAATACATCAAATATTTTGGGAATACCTTATTAACTATAGTCATTTTATTGTTTGCAATTACTGCAGCCATTAGTTTTTTCTCAGGTCCTGATGATGAGGGGCTGTTTGGCTACAAAGGTTATACCGTTGTGAGTGGAAGTATGGAGCCGGTCTTTTCAACTGGAGATTTTATATTTGTGGAAACAACTCCTATTGAGAAAATTGAATCAGGGGATGTAGTGACTTTTACACGTGGTGAAGAGTTTATTACACATAGGGCTATTGAAATCACTGATGCAGGGCTTGTGACTCAAGGGGACGCAAATAATATTGCGGATCAAGGAGAAGTCACCGAAGATGATTACATTGGTGAACTGTCTTTAATCGTCCCTTATTTTGGATATGTAGTAGTCGCTACCCAGCAACCGTTAGTTTTAAGTATCCTAGTAGCTTTACTTGGTTTGTATTATATTCTAACGTATATTAAATCTACAAAAGAAGAGAAATCAGATATCACGGAAAATCACAACATTTAAAAGTTAAGCGTTATGAGGAAATTGTTGTTTTTTGTTCACAATTAAATTATATACAAAAAGGAAACTATACAATGAATAAACATATATTCATTGTACGGTTTTTTTTACGTTTAGTTCTAAATTCAACCAAAAAAGAAAAAAAGCATAAAAAGATCCCCTTTTTTTAAAAGAAATATTTCTTATTAAAAATAAGTGCATAAAATATTAACGCGTTACTTAATAATGTCTAATAAAAACATCTAAGCTGTAAATTTAAGTGTTTTTAAAAAAGAATAAATATACTTTTTGTGAATATTTTTTAAGGACAAAAGTTTGGTAAAAAAGTATTTTTTTGTCAAATAGCTAATGATTAACTAAAAACGTTGTTTTAATACCATTTTTTAATCAAAAAAAGTTTGATTATCAATTGAATTTTAATGTAATTCAAAACAAAAGTTTTAATGTTCTGATTCGTATTAATTTTTAAGGAATAAAAGTAAATTATTTGAATTAAAAAAACTTGTGTATTATATTAATGAACAGATTAAGAAATAAAAATTCAAAAATAAAAAATGGAGGTAATGAATAGAATGAACAAGATCAAAAAATATTATCCACTTATTGTAGGTTTGGTGTTATTAATTAGTGTGGCTGCTTATGGAACGCGTGCTTACTTCTCGGATTCAACAAGTCAAGAAGCTGGGATTAAACTTACATTGGGTGATGTAAAAATTAAAGGTGAGTCTTTTAACTGGGTTTACAATAGTAAAGGTATAAATGACAACCAATTAAAAGATTCTAAAGGAAATTTAATTGATAAAACTAAACTTACTAGTACAGCAGATTTTACAAATGTTAAACCTGGTGATTCATTCACTAAGAAATTTAAATTTACAAATGATAGTTCATTAAAAACAACTTTCAGTTTTGAAGAAAAAATTAGTGCTGCTGTAGATAATAGCCCATACAATATCAACTTTAAAGTGATAGAAACTATAGACCAGCAAGGAAGCAAGCATGACGTGTCTATTGAAGATATTAGCAACCAACAAAACGTGTATACTTTACAAGGTCAAGAATCAGCCACTGTCGAGTTGACATTAACGGTTGATAGCGAATCGATGGATAATACATACAATTCAGGAAGCAATGAATTTATAAATGATAATGATGTATTAGATTTAATGAAGGAGAGTATTATTGTTAAATTAGATCAAGCAAAATAAAATCTATTATATTAGTTAGTTACATTTCACAAGGAGGCGACAATAGATGCAAGAACTATACAAAAAGCTAAAATATTTTATTTTTTGTATAGTTTTCGTTATTTTTATATTAGCGCCTATACATGTTACTCATGCAGAATTTAGCGACTCAGTTACAGAAGCTGCAGGGATTAAGCTAAAATTAGGAAATATTGATTTGGCTGTAAAAGATAGCAGTGATAGTCAAATAGTGACTTTAGAGAAAAATCAAAATCAAATCCAATTAAAAGAAACTATTCAAAATAAAGGATCACTAACTGGTAAACTAGCCTATAGAGTATTATTTAAAAATACTATTACTAAGGAAGTAAAAATTCAGAATGACTATGTAGTGCTGACAAATAGTTCTAACGGTAATTCATTACATTTAAATCCAAATGAGTCTACAGAAGTTTCTTTAAATATAGATGTAACTTCGGTTCAAAATCAAATTAACAATACTGAAGTGCAAATTGAATTTTTATTATTCCAAACTAATGGGACTCTCAAAAAACCGATGTTCTATGATGAGATAACAATATCTTATAACCTAATCTTAGATAAAGAAGGTGGAGAAGTGACAATTCCTCCTAAAGAAGACCCAAATGATTATTGGCCGACATCAGGTTGGATAGATCATGGGAATGTTCGGTACAACAAAGAAGATTATAGCCCGATTATGTACTTTAGTGAGATGAAAAATTCAAAGCAAATCAAAAATTTAAACGATAATATTTTTTATGTTGAGATAAAGGATGAAAAAGGAATTGAATTAACTGACTTAGCTATTCGTTCTCCAGAAGACATGATAATCAAAGTGGAACAGGTTAATGGCAATAAGCAGCATTTGAAGATTACTATTTCAATTGATAAGGCTAAGTTTAAACGAACTGTTCTATCAGTGCCTATATATGATTACTCAATTGCTTCGTACACTAAGAATACATTTGAGTTATCTGAAGAAGACGCACCAATCACTTTAAAAAGAATTTTACTTTCTACTGATGAAGCAGGGACAAGAACTTTTAATGTGCGGCCTGTTAATTTATTTGCAGAAGAAAGGCAATTGTATTTGGCTCAAACTAAGCAAGATAGTACTGGCTATTTGAATAAAGATTTAACTAAAATATCTTTTAATAAAAGTCCCGAAATATCCGTAGAAGTTAGTGGAAACAATAAAGAGTTAGTTGAAGCAAAAAAAATACAGGCAGAAGAAAATTCTTTTGCTTTGAAACCTAAAAGTAAAGCAGAGACAAAGAAAGCAGGAATGAAGTTAAGTATGTTCCTTAAAGGAACTTCTGGGGAGATATTGGAAGTAACACGAGACATACAATTATTGCCTACTACTAATGAGGCTACATGGCCTAACGGAATGTCAACTAATTGGGGTACACCAGACGGTAAAGGAAACTATAGAGAAGAGGCAACTTTTAATTTACAAGTGGCTGATAAAAACTTTGTTTCTACAAATAGTATTTCTATCTATGTAAATAATCTCTACAAAGAAGAATTACAATACATTCCACCTAACTCAGCTAATTTTGTGAAACAAACTATTTTCTATAGTCCTAGTGGAGAATATATGAAAATTGACTTAAAATTTATCAGTAACAATTTGGATCAAAATTCACTTCCTACTGGTTTTAATTTCAGTATTTTACGAGAAAAAGATATTAATACCTCTAACCAGGGATATATAAACGATCAACCGGTTAGTATTAAGTATACGATGCCTAAAAAATCAGCCCAGTATTCTCAAAATAAAATAACTGTAGAGCAGCCGGCTTCTGATACCGAAGTGAGTTATGAAAAACAATTGATTCAATCTATCACTAATGGGGAAAAAGAAATCTCTATTGATTACGACCAATTACCAAGTGATTTTGGTGTAATAAAAGTTGAAGACGATGTTCGTACTATAATGAATAGCCAAGGTATTAAAATTGATTTTACGATTAAGGATGATCCAGAATTAAAAGCAATAAAATTAATTGTTCAAGAATGAGTATTACCATTTGATGGCATTTAGAGATGGATGAATGACACAAATAAAATAAATCATTTACGGGGAATTAACGGAAGATACACATTCTGTTGCTATACTAGGTATAGTCATAAGCGCCCCTTGATTACAGACCAAACCGTTGAGGGCCAGATATTCTGGTCCTTTTTTGATTTTTACATAATTTTTTACTTTTCAAACAGATTGTTTGAGCACATATAAGATATTTTAGGAGGTGAGAGGATTGTTACCGGTAGACATTGCTTCATATGAACGAATGAATACGAAGAATTTGGTTTTACGCAAAGCGACTATTCGTGATGTAGATGACATATTTGAAATTCGGCACAATCCTCAACTCTTTCGTTACCTTGATGAGTATACGGATGAAACTAAAGACGTGACGAAATCATACCTCGCTCGAATGAATAAAGGACAAGAAGAGCATAAATGGATTGTTTGGGTTATTGAATGCAAGGCTGATCGAAAAGTGATCGGAACAATTTGCTTGACCGATATAAATGATGAGGAATCTTCTGCGATAGTGAATTTTGTGATGCATCCAGATTATCAAAACCAAGGGTACATGCAAGAATCGTTAGATACTGTAGCGATGATTTCATTTGATAAATTAGGGCTAAGAAAGTTAATTGCTGCTATGGATAGTGAAGACAGTGCTGCTATTGAGTTGGTAGAAAATTCGGATTTTCAATACTCTGAAACTATTCAGCACTATTATCCAACAAAAAATACGAAAACCAAACTAAATAAGTATATTCTAGTCAATGAATACAATTTCTTTTAATAGGAGAGATTGTATTTTTTTGCATAAAAAGAGAGAACCTCATTTGAAATAGGGGTTCTCTTAACGGTTAGATTAATGGATAAGATTTTGATTTATTAAAATAATGAATCAAAAAAGCTACTGTGAGTACTAGAGTTAAGCCTTCTGTAACAGGCATTGTTAGCCAAACACCTGTCAAATCAAAGAACGATGCTAATAAAAATAAGACAGGAATAATGAGGATGAGTCCTCTTAATAGAGAAAGGATAAACGATTGTCTTGGTTTAGCGACTGCCGAAAAGAAGGCGATAGTGACAATATTGATGCCCATGAACAAGAAAGCTGTAAAATAAATTTGGATGCCTTCTTTAGTGATAGAAGCAAGTAATGGATCATTTTCACTGTTGAACCATTGAATTATGGTATCGGAAAAAATCAAACCTAGCCCATAAAAAAGAATCCCAAATAACAAAGCTGCAGAAAAACCGTACACCATCAAGTGGAGAATGTTTCTGTGATTCTTAGCTCCAAAATGGACACTCGCTATGGGTTGGATACCTTGTCCAATTCCGGTGAAAATACCGATACAGACAAGAGAAATATTAGCAATGATGCCATATGCTGCCACGCCAATGTTGCCAACTAACTCTAAAATGATTTTGTTGAACATAAAAATAACGAGTCCGGATGAAAATTCTGTAATGAAAGAAGGGAATCCGATAGAAAAAATAGAGATAAAATCTGTTGTTTTCCATTTGAAAGAAGCGAAAGCCAAGTTTCGTTTTGGAGAACGTTTATGCAGCGTTAAAATCAGCAGGCTAATGATTGGAGAAGTTGCAGTTGCTAAAGCAGCACCTCTCATTCCCATTTGCAACGGAAAAATAAACAAGTAATCCAATACAATATTAGCTAAGCTGCCGACTAGCATCCCGGTCATGGCTAAGTTGGGATTGCTGTCATTTCGGACAAAACAAACAACGATATTGTTGACAATAAAAAAGAGAGCGAAAAACAGAATGATACTAAAATATTCTTTTGCCAGAGGAACAATTTTTCCAGTGGCACCTAATAAAGCCATTAAAGGGTCCATAAAAAGGAATCCTAACACAGTAAGAAGTATACCTACTATTAACCCAATCACTAGGGTCGAAGTAAAAATTTGATTGCTTTTTCCGATGCGTTTTTCGCCATGAGAAATGGCATACAGTGTGGCACCACCCATCCCGAGCATTAATCCAATACCGTTCACTACATTGTAGACGGGGATTACCACATTCAAGGCTGTTAGACCATTTTGTCCTACACCGTTCGCTACAAAAAAGGTATCGGCTAAGATGTACAAAGAAAGACCCAGCATACTAAATAAGCTTAAAGATACATAATGCATAAATGATTTATGTAAGGGTTGTTGTAAAATATCCGTTGAGTTCATATTTTTCCTCCTAAAATAAAAAAGGCACCATTTCTATTGTCCAAGGCCTATGACAACAGGAATGAGTGCTTTAGGAACTTGTTGTCCGGCGACAAACAAGTTCTAGCATGTATAATTTTGATTGAAGTATAGCATATGGGGAGGATTAGGTCAAAAACTTAACCACTAAAATAAAATTTCAGAAAAGGGTTTGCATCTATTAACTTATCTGATATTTATCCGATAAGATAAGTAACAACTAAATTATTTATTCCTATATTTGAGTTCTAAAGTATGTAACAACCACATAAGTTTGTTATCTTTCACATCCATTTGAACGGAGGAAATTCCATGAAAAATACAGTCGACCGCTCCAACACTAACTTAAAAAATACTTTCTCGCCCACTAGAATTAGTGTGGCTTTTTTTATCTTCTTTTTTCTACTTTCAGTCATCGTTGGTGGTATATTCAATAAAGTAAATGCCGGGGCTGTTCCGCTTGCTGAAAGTTTGGGATATGATTTAGTTGAAATGACAAATGAAAAGAGTGAAGAACCATTAGAAATTCTCATAAATAGGGAATCGGTTTCTAAAAAAGAAACAGAGACTATCGCAAAAAAAATGATGAAAGAAAAAGACCAAGCGGTAGTAGTTTTTGCAAGTACAAAACCGATGTCTCAAAAAGCACCGGTAGAATACCATGAAGATGTGGAGTATAAAGTGACGATTACAGAAAATAAAATGGAAACCATTGAATTTAGTGTTTACAAAGACAGCCAACCAGATGCAGTCGTACAACAAAATTGGGATTTGAGCGATAATGTTTTAGATTTAGTTACAGGCAAAGTAACCGTCAAAATTGAAATGGATAGTCAGTGGTCAAAAGACCTGATTCTTTCTACCGCGCAGGCATTGTCTCAGCAAATCATAGCTAATAATCAAGAAAGCAGCATTTCATCAGTATTTTTCGAAATTGTGGTGGGGGAAAAGTTGTATTTATATGATTCAGAACATTTCTACACTATTGGAGAATACCAGATTTCAAATATTTAACAGAAAAAGCACGTTTTAACAATGTAAAAGAGATAAGGCTGGAAGCATTCCGACTTATCTCTTTTACATTATTAGCTTACTCTTTATCTGAATCTGTTGTTTCTTCTTTGACCTTTTTCAATTTACTCGGATCGCCAAATGATTGGAAATCCTCAGGAGCTGTTTCGTTTTCTTTTTCAGCCTCTGTTTTTTCTTTGTCGTTTGGTTCCGAGACTTCCTGTAGTCCTTCTTTAACAAATAAAGGATTTACAACAGGATTGTGACCATCTCCAGGTGGTTGTTGAACCATGGAAACACCTCATTTCTTTTTTTTTATTACTGGTATTACTATAGCATAATTGTTATGTAAACGCTTTTAATTTGACTGCTAAAAACCTAAAAAAGACAGCGCAATTCTTCTCTTATCCTAAAAATGTATGGTAAACTAAAGAAGAAGATTTTGTGATTGACGAATTGTATCGGAGGAAGAATTATGATTTGGTTTATCTTAGGGATTTTGATTATTCTATTAGCTATTTACTTATATTTAAATAATACATTACTTGAAGTTACTCGTTATACCATTGGTATCCCTTTTTTAAAGGAACCGTTAGAAGGGGTTAAAATTGTTCATTTGTCTGATTTTCATTTGCCTAAAGAAGGCATCTCAATTCAAACATTATTGAAAAAAGTAGCCCAAGAAAAGCCAGACATGATTGCATTAACTGGGGATTTGATTCAAGTAGATGAAAAATTTCCTGCTAAAAAGTTGGCGCAACTGTCCAAAGGATTAGCGGATATCGCTCCTACTTATGCCGTTACGGGGAACCATGACTTAAGTGGTGGACACTTAAGAGAGTGGGAACAAGTCTTGAGTGAAGCAGGAGTTACCGTTTTAATTGATGAAGCTGTCTGGCAACCAATAAATGGAAGCGGACTTGTAATAATGGGATTATCTGAAAAAGAAGACTTTGAACTGACGCCTAAACCGATTTTAAAAGGTGTGGAATTAGCAGATGGGTGGAAAGATGAGACACGCATCTTATTAGCTCACCATCCGGAGTTTTTAGAAGAGTATTTAATGGATCTAACGCGTGTACCGAATGTGATTCTATCAGGGCATGCTCACGGTGGGCAAATTCGCTTGCCTTTTGTAGGAGGATTATTCGCTCCCGGACAAGGGCGTTTTCCAAAATATACGTCGGGTGTTCATTTCGACTCCCATTTGCCGGATAAACGGATGGTAGTCAGTCGTGGAATTGGAAATTCTTCTTTTCCGTTCCGTGTGAATAATCGGCCAGAAATGATCGTCATTAAACTGAAGTAACAAAGAAGGCACTTCTCCAAACAGTTGGAAGGTGTCTTTTTTTCGAGAAACATTTTGGTTGTAAGTGGTTTCTTTTGATGTTTTTAGTTGGGTTCGATAAACTAGGGGTAACATAAATAGGAGGCGAAGCATATGGTAGTAAGCTTATATGACAGAATTCCTTTAAACAATGGTTACACGATTCCGCGTATTGGATTAGGGACAGCAGGATTATCCGGTTCCCAAGCGGAAGAAGCAGTATTTTATGCGTTGAATCAAGGTTATCGCTTGATTGATACAGCAGCATCTTATGACAACGAAGAAGAGGTTGGACGTGGCATCAACTTAGCGATCAACGCCGGCATTAGTCGAGATGAAATTTTTGTGGTCACTAAAATTGCTCCAGAAGATATGGGATTTGATAAAACGATTGATGCATTTGAAGCAAGTTTAGAACGTTTGAACACGCAATATATTGACTTGCTGCTTATTCACAAGCCAGCTAAAGATGATGAAGTAACATTAGACACGTGGAGAGCGATGGAAGATATTTATGCTTCTGGTCGAGTGCAATCGATTGGGGTTTCGAACTTTAGTCGTGGTCATTTAGCAATGTTGCTGGATGAAGCTAAAGTAAGACCGGCAGTAAATCAATATCAAATGTACCCTGGAGCAAGCGACCGCAGTACCAATGATTATTGTGACGATGAAAATATTGTCTCTATGGCGTACTCCCCATTGAAAAGAGGGAAAGTGCAAAAAGAACGAAGATTGATGTCTATTGCAGAAAATTATAATAAAACACCTGAACAAATAGCTTTACGTTGGTCAGTAGATCGTAATGTGATCCCTATTCCGCAATCTGGAAACAAAGACCATATTCGAGATAATATTGATATATTCGATTTTAATTTGAGTGATAGCGACATGACTACTTTAAACAACTTGGATGTTCCAAGAAAAGAGCGTGACAACGATGATGGCGGAGGAAATACTGATCGGACCAATCGTCGTAAAAATATTCAAAAAGGACGAGGCAGCGGAACAGGACGTATGAGACACTAACCGTTGTTGTGTTCAGAGTAAACAAATATCTGTTCAAAAAGACCACAAAAGCTGACAGTTTCTTACTGAATTTGTAAGAAGCTGTCAGCTTTTTGACTATCAGCTGTTTTTCTACAGTTTTTCAATCAACACTAAAGTGCTTGAAAGTATCGGTATTATGTGTGAATAGTTTGGTGGGAGTTATGGTGGACGGGATGCGTTGCTAGTACCATATTGCAGTAACATTTAATACGATATGGTAGATAAGAGTTTGATTCGGACCATAAGTGGTGAAATCATTTGAGGATATGGTAGATGAAGTGGGTTTCAAGTACCATATAGGTGAAATACAAGGTTCAATATAGTATTTTAATCCCTTCACCCTGCAGCTCAATTTGAAAAAACGTACGTATAAGCTTGATCAGTGGAATTTATTCTATTTTCGAGGAACGAGACAAAAAGTTGTAAAGTGGTTTTCACCTCATCTCATCTATTCTAAGATTAACAGCTTTATTTTCAGCTTTGCTTTTACTATTAGAGGAGATTTGGTAAAATAAGAAAATGGAGAGGTATTTTATTTGATTGGAAGCGTGCGAATTGCCTCGTTTAGCTTTGGGAGAAAAGCTTTCTGATCTTAGGAGCAATAGTATACAACAGGATTACCATCTTATTCATAATAAATTCAAAATTACTGGAGGTTTTTTTGTATGACTTTAAATCTTGGAATTATTGGAACAAACTCTATTACAAATGTTTTCGTAGATGCTGCGTTGGAATCGAAACTCTATTCCTTAAAAGCGGTTTATTCACGTTCTGTAGAAAAAGCAGAATCTTTTGGTAAACCATACGGAGCTGACGTCTTTGAAACAGACTTGACTGTTTTTGCGCAACACCCGGAAATCGATGTGGTTTATGTAGCTTCTCCGAATAGTTTGCACTTTGAGCAAGCGATTGAGTTGATGAAGCATGGCAAACATGTGATTGTAGAAAAGCCGATGTTCTCTAATCCAAACGAATGGGAAAAAGCCACACAAAAGGCTAAAGAAAACAAGGTATTCTTGTTTGATGCAGCTCGCCATATCCACGAAGAAAATTTCCAGCGAGTGAAAGTGGAAGTTCAAAACATTGAGAATATCCAAGGGGCTAATTTGACGTACATGAAATATTCTTCTCGTTATGACAATGTGTTAAATGGAGAAGAACCGAATATCTTTTCATTGAAATTCTCTGGGGGAGCTTTAGCAGACTTAGGTGTTTACTTGATTTATGCAGCCGTTTCTTGGTTCGGTATGCCTCAGTCTTCTCATTACTTTGCGCAAAAAGTGTCTACAGGGGTCGATGGAAAAGGGACTATGATCTTACGTTATCCGACGTTTGATGTCACGATGCAGACAGGAAAAATTGCTAGTTCTTATTTGCCAAGTGAAATTTACGGATTAAACAAAACCATTTCCTTAGACGGAGTTACCGGAATATCCGCTATTGAAATCGTTGACCGCAAATCAGGACTAAAAGACAACATTGCTAAATCGGCTCAAAAATCTCCTATGATCGAAGAAGCTATTGCATTTGCAGATGTGATCAATCACGCAGAAGATGAAGAGCGCTTAAAAGACTATCAAGAATGGACAAACCTGAGTCAACAAGTCAATCAAGTACTTTATGAGCTGCGAAAAGACGCAGAAATCGTTTATCCAGCAGACTAAAAAAAGTGAAAAATGTTTAGGCTGAGAATAATGTCTCAGCCTTTTAAACTGTTTTTCGAAGAGCATCATAAAAAGGGCGATCGAAAAGACCTAAATACCGTAAATAAGAGGAGCAATCACATGAATGAACAATTAATCCCTGCATTCCAGAAACATTGGAATGATTCCGGTTTTGGTGCACCAACGGCCATTCAAACGGAAGTATATGATTTATTAAAAGAGAAGAAAGACGTAGTAGGAATCTCTCCTACTGGTAGTGGAAAAACATTGGCTTATTCTATTCCGCTATTGGAACAGATTGTGCCGACAGATGGAATGCAGTTATTGATTTTAGAGCCTTCTCAAGAATTGGCCGTTCAAGTTGGACAAGTTGTCAGTGAATGGGCTAAAGCGTTGCAATTGACTACATTAACGTTAATTGGAGGGGCCAACATCCAACGCCAGATCGACAAATTAAAAAGCAAACCTGAAATTATTGTCGGGACACCAGGACGTATCTTAGAATTGGCCGATAAACGCAAATTAAAGCTGCATCAAGTGCAAACAGTCGTATTGGATGAAGCAGATCAATTGTTGGGACAAGATCAATTGAGCACAGTACGTGAAGTGATCAAAAAAATGCCAAGTGATCGTCAAATGGGATTCTTCTCAGCTACCAGCAACGCATTGATGCAAGATTTGTCTAAATGGTTCAACGTGGAACCAATCTGGAAAGATGTTACAGCAATAGATGATTCAAAAGGTGAAATCGTTCATGCTTATATCGAAACGCCGATTCGCAAACGAGATGCGACATTAAAACAATTGAGTCATTTACCGGATTTTAGAGCGTTAGTCTTTTTTAATGATGTAGCTAGTTTGACGGCTGCATTGGATCGTTTGCGTTTTGAAGGAGTTTCAGCTGGCGTATTGCATAGCGAACGGAACAAAACGGAACGTCAACAAGTCCTGCAAGACTTCCGTAATGGAAAAATCCAATATTTATTGACGACGGATCTAGCTTCAAGAGGTTTAGATATAGAAGCCTTGGATTACGTGATTCAATACGATATTCCTATCTCTAAAGAAAGTTATGTTCACCGTTCTGGGCGTACAGGACGTATGAGACGCAAAGGGACTGTCTTAACGTTAGTCAATGAGCGGGAACTGCGTAATTTCAAACAATTGATCGCTCCGTTGGAATTGTCTTTGATCCAATTGTACTTATATGGTGGGGAATTAGTGACCAAAAAAGTAGTTCAAGAAGAAGCGCCGCATGCTGAAAAAGAAACCATCAAAAAAGTTGTTCCTAAAAAAGTTAAGAAACCTGTGTCTACACAACCTGTTGAGGCACCTGTGAAGAAAAAGAAAAAGAATCGTACGAAAAAAACGAAGAATAAAGGAGCAAGACGTAAAAAGTCAGAATAGTTTTTTGCTTAAAAGGAGAATGTGTTGAAGATGAGCAATCGTAAAGACTTAGTATTGAAGTATTTACAGCAAAATCCAGATGATTCCTTTTCTGCAAGGGAGCTTGCAGAAGCGCTTGAACTTGATCGAACAAATGTGAGCCGCTATTTAAACGAGCTGTATGCGGATCATAAAGTCCACAAAATTGTCGGCCGTCCGGTATTATTTCAATTCAAATCGCCTCGTTCTAAAAAAGAAGATGGGGAAAGCAAAGCTTTTTCAAAAATGATCGGGTATAATTTGTCTTTAAAAATTATGGTGCAGCAAGCTAAAGCGGCTATACTTTACCCGCCTAGAGGCTTGCATACGATCATTTTTGGTCAAACTGGGACTGGGAAATCTGTTTTTGCCCGCAGCATGTATGAGTTTGCTTTAGAAGCTAAAGCAATGCCGCAAGATGCCCCTTTTATTTCATTTAACTGTGCCGATTACGCTCAAAATCCACAACTATTGTTTGGGCACATTTTTGGAGTGAAAAAAGGGTCGTATACGGGTGCGACTGAAGATACACCAGGTTTGTTGAAAAAAGCTGATGGCGGGATTCTGTTTTTAGATGAAATCCATCGGCTGCCTCCTGAGGGGCAAGAAATGTTGTTTACGTTTATCGACAAAGGTGTCTATCAGCCTTTAGGAGAAAGCGGCAAAGAGTATGAAGCAAGTGTTCAGATTATCGGGGCTACCACTGAAAGTTCTGATGTATTGTTGTCAACATTCAAACGACGTATCCCCATGTCGATTACCTTGCCGCCATTGTCGGAAAGAACCATTGATGAACGGTATCAATTAGTAGCAGCTTTCTTACAGCAAGAAGCCCGTCGTTTGAATCAGGAGATTGTTGCTGAACGGGACGTCATCTTAGCCTTTATGCTTTATCATCCTGAAGCCAATATTGGACAAGTGGAGCGAGATTTAAAACTGGTTTGTGCGAAAGCTTTTTTGCATTACCGTACGAATGATGAAGACCATTTGAACATTACGCAAAAAGATTTGCCATTACAAGTACAAAAAGGATTATTGCTCAAAAAAGAAGCGCCAGATCGCCTGAATCGAATCATTAAACCGCAGCAAAACCGGTTTGTTTTTGAATCAAATCACCAAGATTCGGATTATTTTTTAGGTTCCGGAGAAGATATGAGTGTCTACAATGCGATTGAAGAACGCGTAGATGAGTTGCTCAGATCAGGTGCTCAAAATATCGACTTGGAGAAGTTTGTACAAAATGGCATGGGACATTATTTCAATGATTACATTGAGCAGTTGGCGAGTAGAGAAGTACAGAAAGAATTGATTTCAACGGATATTTTGGAAGCTACCGAAATGGTCTACGATATAGCAGAAAAACGCTTGAATCGAACATTCAATAACAGCACGCGTTTTGCTTTTTCATTGCATTTGCAAAGTACATTAGACCGTATTCGAGAAAATCGACCTATTATCCATCCTAACTTAAATGGTGTCCGTAAACAGTATTCCAAAGAGTTCCAAGTAGCTATCGAATTGTCTTCCTTGATTGAAGAGAAGTTTGTGATTGAGATACCATTAGATGAAATCGGTTTTATTACGATGTTTCTGACGATCGATTTAAAAGAGAAGTCAGAAGAGCTGCAAGAAAAAGTCGGCGTCTTTGTAATGATGCATGGAAAATCTACTGCCAGCAGTATGTTGGAAACGGTCCAAGAATTATTAGATACTAAATTTGGGATTGCTCTAGACATGCCGTTGACGATGAAAGTCAAGGAAATGTACGAATGGGTCAGGATAACGATTCGGGATCACATGAAAGATTATGCACAAGGCATCTTATTGCTGACTGATATGGGATCGCTGAATTCATTTGGGGATATTTTAGCAGAAGAGTTGGATATGCCTATCAAGACTTTGTCGATGACGAGTACTCCGATTGTGTTGGAGGCTGTTCGAATGGCCAGTTTAGGCAGGTCATTAGAAGACATTTATCAAAGCTGTCAACGTGGAATGAGCAACAGTATCCAGCAAAATTTCACAGTAAAGAAAGACAAGAAACCTGTTATTGTGGTGACTTGCTTTACTGGAGAAGGAGTAGCGAAAAAGCTCGAAGAAAAATTAGAAACAGAAATTGATACGACCATGACAAAAATTATTCCGCTCCAATTTCTGCAGCGAGAGCAATTTCGTCAACGAATTGATCAATTAATGGAAAAATATGACTTAAAAGCTATCGTAGGAACAGTAGGCTTTGATTATTCCTCGGTTCCTTATTACTCGGCTTTTGATATTTTTGAGGGCAACAAATTAACCGATTTAAAGCGTCATTTAGAATCGGATTTTCCAGTAGAAGAAATGGCTCATTCACTCGAAGGAACGATTAAATCGGTGGATTCTGTCCAAGAATTGCTGGAATTGGTGCGAGATGTAGTAGATAAATTACTGGTTAACATGCAGTTTCAGATTGATGCGGGTGTAAAAGTAGGGGTCATCCTTCACCTGGTATTCTTGGTTGATTCTTTAAGAACAGAAGCTTTTTTACGTCCGTTTCCTAATAAAGAAATGTTTGTTAAACAAAATCGAATCTTGATGGATGTGACTAAAACAACGTGCATCGTATTGGAACGTCGTTATGAGATCCAATTTCCAGAAGATGAGATAGCGTACTTGGCTTACATGTTGTTAGAAAATAAGACTCATGAATGACAGAAATACACACTAAAAACAAATGTGTAACCATTTGTTTTTAGTGTGTATTTTTACAATGGTGAGAAAGCCTTTTCTGATAACGTTTACTTTTTAAAAAGTTGGCACGAAAATTGCTTATATATAAGTGTAAGGTAAAAAAATATCATATATGGAGTGAATATAAAATGAAAACAATTATGTTAGTATGTGCAGCAGGTATGAGTACAAGTTTATTAGTAAGCAAAATGGAAAAATCAGCAGAAGCAAAAGGAATCGAAGCAGATATCTTTGCCGTTTCCGCTTCAGAAGCTGATGCTAACTTAGCGAATAAAGATGTAAACGTTCTATTATTAGGACCACAAGTTCGCTTCATGAAATCTCAATTTGAAAAGAAAGTTGCTGATAAAAATATTCCAGTAGACATCATCAACATGCAAGACTACGGTATGATGAACGGTGAGAAAGTACTAGATCACGCATTAACATTAATCTAGAGAGTATAGCAAACCGTTTAAGAGAGTGGAGAAAAGCATCCAGCCTATTGGTTTATAGCCACATAGGCTGCTTTTCGCAGCTCATTTAGTAAACTAAACGTACGAAGAAATAAAGATAACCTAATACAGTCAATCTCGTAGTAATGGAAGGGAAGTTTTATTGTGGTAGATGAACAAAATTTAGAAACGATCATGGGTCTTATTATTAATGGCGGGAATGCTAAAAGTGATGCTATGGAAGCTATCCAAGCTGCTAAAAAAGGGAACTTTGAAGAAGCAGACCAAAAAATCAAAGATGCTGATAAATCATTATCAGAAGCACATAAATCTCAAACAGGTATGTTAACGAAAGAAGCCTCTGGGGATGCCGTTACGATATCTTTATTGATGGTACATGGGCAAGATCATTTGATGAATGCCATTACTTTCCGTGATTTAGCAGCTGAAGTTGTAGATGTTTACAAAAAAATAGCTGGCGTTTTGATTGAAGAGTAAACCAACGACAAGCTGCGAAAAGTGAGTATCCCTTTTTGTAGCTTTTTCAGTTTAAACAAAAATTAGGAGGAAATAAACATGATTCTTTTAAATGCACCGATTCAACAAGACAAAATAATTGACACTTTAACTCATTACAGTGAAAATGGGGTTAGCTACAATTTCATAAAAAAAGAAGGTATGAAATTGTACTTTGAATCCACTATGGATAACGAAGAGGAAGCAGCTCAATTAGCTAAAAAAATTATTAAAGGTACAGATTACGGTTCTATATTGTATTTTCAAGCTACAGTGGAATGAGGGAGATAGGCAATGCTTAAAAACGGAATGTTCATCATGTCTTTAGGATTTATTGCGCTGATATTAGGCCTTACAGGTCCAGGTGAGAACAGTGGTTGGGTTTTAGCATTAGCCGTAATCTGTATTGTGGCTGGTTTTATTTTGTATTACCAAGCTGAAAAGAAAGAAAAGATAAATAAAGATTGATACAATGAAAAAGACTCTGATTTTTAGAGTCTTTTTTAATACTACAAAAAGGAAAGAGGTTTTATGATGACAGCGACTATCCAACAGTTTGAAGACAAGGTGATTGCAGAATTTGAACGAGAATTTCCGTATGAAATAGAATTAGTTTGGAAAATGCTAGCAGACAATCAGTATTTGCAAAAGTGGTTCCCTGAATTGAGTGTAAAGTCGCTTGAAGAAAATGGCAAGATTTTATTTGATATGCAAGATGGGACTTTTGAAGAAATGACCATTACGTCATTGAGTGAACCGAATGTTTTAGAGTACACTTGGGACAGGGACTTGGTTCGATTTGATTTAACGCCTTCAGAAAAAGGAACTCACTTAGTATTCAAAGAGACCATTTCTGAAGTGACAGAGCATACTCCTCGAGATATCACAGGTTGGCATATTTGTTTGGATGCGATTGAATCTATACTTGCCAACGAAGAAATGCCAGATACGCAATTGGTGTTTAATGAGTTGTATCCTGTGTACAAAGAAAAATTTGCGACGTTTGGAGAAGAGACAGGACAATAAAGCATGAATGGCATAAATAGGAAAAAGAGTTGCATGTTCCGAAGAAAAGCAAACCGATGATTCTTGAAATCTCGCCTATGAATTATCTTGTGATAGAAGGAGTAGGCCATCTTAATGAAGAACTGTTTTCTAAAAAAATCGAAGCTATGTATTCTGTTTCGTATGGAATTCGGATGTTGCCTAAAAAAGGAGAATCAACTGTATTGGGAATTGACTGTTAGTACACGAAAAAGCTGAAGAACGGATTGTCTGCTCTTCAGCTTTTTACCGTTCTCCAGTATTAACGTTGGTAACTAAAACAATGTTTACTCATTACTCGTTAATCGTTGCTTGGAGCAGGACATGAATGAATCTGAGTCAGCCGGCAGCGCTATTGTTTTAGTTTATTAGTCAAGTGAAAGCTTAAGTGAACGCTACTTGATCAATAAATCCCATTTATTCATCAAGTCGGACATTTTCCACTCCTCACTTGATGAATAACCCTCATTTGCTCCACAAATGAAGGCCTCTTTTCACATTGAATAGAGCATTCCTTCCGAAGAAGCCGCTGAGTATCGTGACTCTACTCGAATAAAAACAACACCGGCTAGTTTAAGTCCGATTTTGCGTCTTTTCATGAACATCCTAAATGCCGGAATAAATTTCTTCACCAACACTAAAAGATGAAGAACCTTTTTACCGTAAAATGAACGATAGCCCTCTCTATTTAAGAGAAGGCTATCTAACTAATCAATATTCAATATTTTTAGGTTGTCTAAACTATTACTCATTTTCAATATTTCAATTTATACAATGTATTCCCTAACCTCTAATACATCCTTGTAGCCCCATAGCTACTCCAGTGTGAATAAACTTGCCGCGTAAAACATAAAACTCGTATATCAATATCTTTCGTGTATTAACTAGTATAACACAATTTTAACGAAATAGCTAATCCTATTATATTGATTTCTGTTCTACACTTGCCCCAGCACCATTTGAACGACAAATGAAACCACGACTACCAGTGAAGAAATAATAAATCCATGCAGCATCGGTTTAAAACCCGATTTAGCTACTTCATAGAAGTTAGTCTTCAACCCGATAGAGCCGAGTGCCATCACCATCAAAAATTTGCTGATGATAGAAGTGATATTGCTGACCGATTCTGGAACGAGGCCGGTGCTTTTAATAGCTACCATCACTAAGAAAAATAGAATGAAAAAGGGGAAAATGCTTCGGATGCTGACTTTTTTCCGTGTGATCGTTTCCCCATTGGCCAATTGTTCTTTCCGTCTCATACGTGCATTGATGATCGAAAAAATCAAGACGACAGGGACGATAGACAGAGTCCGAGTTAGCTTGACAATGACGGCATACGCACCGGCTGCATCTGAAAAAGCATACCCTGCTGCGACTACGGAAGAAGTATCATTCACTGCTGTCCCAGTCCATAAACCAAATCCTAAATCACTCATCCCAAAGTACATCCCAGCTATCGGAAATAAAATCACCATCAAGATATCAAAAATAAAAGTAGCAGAAATCGAGTATGCGACATCACGATCTTCCGCCTCAATAGTTGGAGCGATCGCTGCAATCGCTGATCCTCCGCAAATACCCGTTCCCGCTGAAATCATACTCGACAATTTCCAGTTCATGTTGAATAATTTTCCAATAAGGTATCCTCCGCCAAATGCAGTCAGCAAGGTAAAGACCATGACGATCAAGGAATACTTTCCGACGTTTAATACTTGCGTAAAACTAAGTGTCAGGCCTAATAAGATAATCGATAATTTCAATATTCTTTTGGAAACAAATTGTATGCCTTCTTTAAAAATCGTGTATCTTGAAATTAACGGGTTTAATAACATCCCGATCAATAAAGCAAAGACACTTCCACTAATAACGCTATTTGGGATCCAAGCACTGATTTGATTGGCTGCTACCGCCAGTGCTGCAGTTAATAAAACACCCGCTGTATACTGTTTGACTTTATTCAACGATAAATCCTCCTCTATATTTCTTACCTCTATGATCTTACTCATTTAAAAGGAGAATTTCAACTCTAGATTCATCCTAGTTAGATCTGTTTTTTTGAAAAGCGACTCTTGGCGTTCCGTCATTTACATAAATCGTACCGCACTTTTGGTACCCATTTTTTAGGAGCATTTTTTGCATCGGGATGTTAGTTTCGTGCGTATCAACCTTGATATTGGGTATTTGCTGAAAACACCATTCTAAACAAAAAGCTCCTACTCCTTTTTGCGATCGCAGTGATCCTAAGCGATGCACAACTCCGTATAAACCATCATTTAGCCATTTTCCGTCGTAGATTTCACGATAGGTGGCATCTTCTCCGATCGCAAATGTAAATACTCCAACGATTTCTGCTCCATCTAAACAAACATAACTTGTCCCTTCTTGAATATCGTTGATCAGTAATTCATCACTGGGGTAGCCATTAACCCATTGCTGGTCATTTCCATTCTCTCGCATATATTTCCTTGCTTCAGTATAAATATGCTGAATAAGCGACAACTCGTTTCTTTTTGTAGGTCTAATTTGCATTTCTCTTCACCTCTTATTATTCACAAATAACTATGTATAAAAATTCTACCATAAAATCATCTTAATGATAGGTGGAAAGCAAAAGAATTTTGTCCGTCTGACGAGATGTTCAATAATGGAATAATAGCGGGAGAACATGATGTGAAAAAGATGGATGATGAAGAAGCTTGAGATTTTAACATCAAATAAGGAACCTGAATGATGAAGTTCAAGTTCATAACATCAATCAACCGCTCTACAGAATTAATATACAGTTTACCAGTTAATTGTAAAATAAAAAGAAGCTTCAAACTCAAACAGAGTAGAAGCTTCTTTCTATTTTTAGCGGCCCTAGAGAGATTAAACACACCTTGGTAGTAAAGGGTTTGTGAAGCTTCAGCCCGAAAATAGCCCAAATCGGTTTTTTATTTGTAGATTTCTGAAGCTAAATGATCAACTTGGTCGTTTCCAATATCTTCCATTTCTTGGAGGACATGAGCATAAACTTCCATAGTGATGATGACACTATTATGACCTAATCGTTTAGAGACGAATTGCATGTCTGCTCCTTTCAACAATAATAAACTGGCATGCGTATGACGAAGCGAGTGGAAGGAGATAACTTTGATCCCTGCTTCTAGGCATTTTTCTTTTAGAATTTCATTCACTCGTCGATAACTCATTTGTTTGAATAAACGAGTTAAAAAGACGAATCTGTTTTCTTTTCGAATACCTATTTTGAGAGCTTCTTTTTTATAGTGCTTGATAATAGCGTCCAGTACGGCCAACGTTTCTTTATCTACAGCAATGCTTCTGACACTGGCTTTGGTTTTCGTTTTGATAAAGGTGTGAGTATCTTGGTAGTCCCAACTCCTTTTGATCTTAACAGTTTTCTTTTTCCAATCAATACAATCCTCTGTCAATGCAAATACTTCTCCTAATCGACAGCCAGTAGACAAAGCAAATAAAATCATAGCACTAGCAGTCTGGCTACCATCATAATCTTTCATGATAGTAGCGATCAATTTTTTAACGTCTACTTCATTCAAAAACTTTTTATTCTCATCTTGAGGAGCAGTACCGGTCATTTTAACTTTGAATGTGATATCTGTCGTGATGTAACCAGTGTGTAAAGCATATTGGATGCAAGCTTTTAATTGCGCGTGTGCTTTTCTAACGGATCGAATCGAATGATTTTCTCCATACTCGTTGATAAAGAGCTGGTATTTATCAATACTAATTTTAGACAGCGGAAGATCTCCAAAATAAACCGCAACAATGCGAGAGGTCGTATCATAGGTTTTTAAAGTAACAGGCGATACGTGCGGAGCCTTGTATAATTCGTACCACTTCGTAAAGTAATCCCAGAAGGGTGCATTGACGTCCATTACAGCGTTTGTTTCCAACTGTTTATTGAGTTGTTTTTCCGCCTTTTCAGCTGCTAACTTGGCCTCTCTTTTTGTCCTAAATTTACTCTTGGATTTTTCTTTGTATTTCCCGTCAGCAGTTTTATAACTTATCCTATATTGCCAACTACCGTTTCTTTTTCTGATTGAAGCCACATTTACCAATTCCTTTCGTTAACTGTATTAGGGAGCTGAACATGAATTTGATTTTCTTCGAGATCAAATCGGACATCGATGGTTTCATCCAGGATGATATCAGGATAGATGATGCCAGCTGATTTCAATTGAAACCAATCGCTTATAGCAGTTTGTTCTTTGACGTAACGCCTGATTTTCAAGTGAATAAATTCGTCGAAATAGTAAGCAAACAAACAACAAACGTTGTCTATGTCGAAAGTCCTCACTCGATAAGCACCGGTATTTTCCGTACTATAGGCTACAAACTCCGATTCTTCTTCTGTCATTTCAATGATTATCATAAAAACAGCTCCTTTTTCCGTATTTTTTTGTTCAAAGTACGAACATATGTTCTTTTTGTGTTAAAAAGAAAAGCCTTTTAGGCTAATCTTTTATTTTTTGTCAACTCTCATAGTAAACAGAAACAATGGGTTTTCTGGATCATATTCTAAGCTGTACTCGTACAAATCTGTGGAGTAACCTTGCTCAAATTTCCCCGAACGGTTAGCCATGTCTTCCGAAACAGCTAGATCTATTTTTGAAGAACTATCAATAGCGATTAAAAGCAGTCCCAGTGTTGCAGAATTAGACCCGTTATATTGATATCTGACAACTTGGCCATCGTTATCCAAAACAGCTGTGAGACTATCGTCATAACTGTCTGTTTCCATTTGAATACCGCTTACTACGCTACCTGTATAGTTCATTTCTTCGACCACTAAATCATCAGCCTCTTTAAAACCTTCGCCTAAGCTATCCGAAATATCTTTAATTTCTTCTGGCACAGGCATATCAACTAATGTAGTTTCCAGAGCGGATGGATTGCTGTCAAGAGCAGTTTGGCTTTCATCCGCATCATCCTCTGCTGCAGATCCTATTAAGTAAAGCACCACTAAAAGCACTGCTACTATAGATAACAACCAGACCCACCACTTCTTATAGAAAGGTTTTTTCTGCACGTACACATTTCCTTGATCATCAGTAATTTTCTTGGACATTGTTATCCCTCCGATTATTATTTTATAGCACTGCTATAGGTATGCTATAGCACACCTATAAATAGTTTTAGATGTGCTATTAACGAATATAGCAATGCTATGCTCGTTTGTATTGTTGCTATAGGTTGCCATAAAACTGAAATCAATATCTGTTTGTTTGTTGCTAAATGAATAGGTGATTTATAGCACCGTTATAGCACTGCTATGGCAGTGCTATAAATTTTAGTTAAAATGTGAATAATGTGTTTGTTTACTACAAACGTTGTCAAAACAACGTTTTAGGCAATGAACTCTTTGGTAGAAAATGGCAGTGCTATAGCAGTGCCATTGGCAGTGCCATAGCACTGGTGTAGCAAACGATAGCAAAGTAAAGTAAAGGAAAGGAAAGTAAAGGAAATTAAAGGAAATTAAAGGAAAGGTAGTAGTAATTAAAAGATGCTGCTGCCTACCTCTAATAAATACGTTCCGTTAAATATTCTTCAGATAAATCTTCAGGAAACCCAAATTCAAGTTCAAGTTCTTTCGTGGACCTAGGAAGTTGATCATTCAATTCGGCATAATACCAAACCAATAAAGCAGCAGCGAAAGCGTTTGCTTCATTTTCTAACTTACCTCTGGTTACATTATTCTGTACATAGTATCCAGATAACTCTTTATGTTCGATCGCGTGATGCAGTTCATGAGCAACTAAAAAATAGCGATGATTGTGTTCCTCGTATTTTTCATTGAGAAGTATGATAGGTTCATCAAACATCTTTAAGTATTGCCCCTCCGGATTAGCTAGAAAGGGGACATATTTGATATCTATGCCCATCATTTCAGCTATCGCAAAAGGATTTAAAGTACCTGTAGTTTTATATAATTTGTTGATCAAAAGACGATATTTATCATTCACTGCCATCACTTCGTTTGCGTTTCTCCAATTTTTCCCAGAATATGCCAGTCAGCACATCTTTAACCCTTTGTTTTTCTTCCTCGGTCAATCGTTCCCCACCGTATGCCATGTTTACATTGCTATTCAACATGTCTTCTAAATCCATCACATCCTTTTCTGTGGCCCAGTCAGGAATGTTTCTCCCTAATAAATAATCAGTAGAGACGTTAAAAAAGTCAGCAAGCGACTCTAATCTTTCCTCAGACATGCCTCTTTTATTAGATTCCCACATCGCTACCGTACTTTGAGATACTTTTAATGCATCAGCGAGACCTGACTGAGATAATCCTCTTTTCTCTCTTAAACTCGCTAGTTTATGACCATCTACCATTATGACACCACCTTCAGTGTAATTATACAATTACTAAGCGTAATTATGAACTCAAAAAAAATAAAATTACTAAATGTAATTTTTTATCTTGACAATTACTTTGAGTGATTATATTATTATTACACAAAGTAATTGAAGGGAGGATAGAAGAATATGACTGTTTTAAAAAAAGAACGAGAAGCGTTAGGGAAAACACAAAAAGAAGTGGCCGAAGAAACTGGTATTTCTTACTCAATGATTCAATTATTAGAGCAAGGTCGTAGAAGCGGGTCTGATCAAACTAAGATTAAACTTGCTAATTACTACGGTACTACTGTAGAGTATCTTTTTTTTAGCAACAACATCACTCAGAGTAATAAAAAAGTTTGATGAAGTACTACTCTGAGTAACAGTTCTCATTTCTTATTAATACTATAGATCCTAAACCGCCGTACTTGCTACGGACGGAATACGGAAAAAGAGGAGGAATCAAATGTGAAATCATCAAAATCTTATGTTATCAGCCGCGAACTGAACTCTGTTTCAGAAAGGCGGCAAATAAATCAAGTGGCAATTGCTAAAGAAACTTGCCGAGCAAAAACAACGGTAAATGGTTATTACCGTGGAGAACCTACTCCGATTGAAGCGATGCAGCAAATAGCTGAAGTGGTGGACGACTCAATTTTTAGCCAACAACTATCACACAAAGTTTTTGAAAATATTCCAGCTATGGAGTCAGAAGTTTTCCGCATGGATCCGTATGCTTTAGACATTATCCAAAGTATTGAACAAGAGGAGCGGAATCAGCTCAAATCAAAAGCAATGTTTGCTCTTACTAAAAATAAAGAAGCTCTTTCGAAAGAGGATAAAGAAGCAATTTTCGAGTATGCCATGAATTACCTGGATGAAGTCTTTATCGAAATCAGATACATCATCACGTTGTTTGAAAAGTTAGGCATGTCGATGATGACAGCTGTTAAAAGAAGAGTCCCTCACTGGAAGATGAAAAAGTATTTGAAAGGAGAATAACTTATGCATCTGTTGTCTGTTAGTTCAGCTCCAACAATCGATTCAAGAGAAGTAGCTAAAATGGTCGGCAAGGAACACAGTAAGTTGTTGAGAGATATTCGAAACTATGCTGATTATCTAGCCGAGGCCAAAATTGGATTGGGCGATTTCTTTCTTGAATCGAGTTATTACGACGCCAACAATCAGCCGAGATTATGCTATTTACTAACTAAACAAGGTTGCCAAATGGTGGCCAATAAATTGACTGGAAAAAAAGGTGTCATTTTTACAGCTTTATATGTTCAACGTTTCAACGAAATGGAAAACAAGCTTGCTGTTGCTCATTTAGATTCTTACATGATTGAGGATCCGGTAAAAAGAGCGGAGAAATGGATTGAAGAACAAAGAGTAGTCCAACAGTTGGCTGAAAAGAACGAAGTTCAGGCCCAGCTAATTGCTGAATATGAACCGAGGATCAGTTACCTAGACACTATTTTAGATTCAAAAGGCCTGTTGGCCATTAGTCAAATAGCTGCAGATTACGGCATGTCTCCTCAACAATTAAATAAGGTCCTGCATGATCAACGTGTGCAGCACAAAGTAGGCGGGCAATGGATCCTGTACAAAGACCACATGAACAAAGGCTACACTAAATCGCAAACTATCAACATCACACGTACTGACGGCAGGCAAGAAGCAAAAATGAATACCAAATGGACCCAGAAAGGGCGCTTGTTTATTCATGACATTTTAAAAAACATCGGCGTTACCGCCTTAATGGACAGAGAGGAGCAATAAATATGCAACAGCTTGAAGCGGTAGTCAACATTCAAATTCCTGATCATTTGGTGCTGGTAGAAAAAGCGGAACTCAGAGAACTAAAAGAGGCGGAAGAGTCCAGCATAGGAGACATGAAATGGCTTTTGAAAGAAACGGCAACAAAGAGCCCACAAACCATCAAAGAGAAGCTGCTTTACCCATTTCGTGACGAGTTGGAGCAATTTGTGACTTACCCGGATAGCGGAGAACATTGGAAGTTCAATAAGTTTCCGATGCGCCGATGGCTGCAGCAGAATTATAAAAAAGTCTGGGGGTAATCACATGCATAAAAAAGTTGAACGTATTTCGCCAATCAGCGAAGAAACGAAAGATAAATTATTCTGGTCTAGTCAGTCTCATAATTTCGCGAAATCTAACAAGTTTGGTAAAAAGTTTAGTCAATACCTGCAGGAGAAAGAACGAGAACTTGAAAATGCTCGATTAAAAATCAGCGAAGCAATAAAAGAAGCTGATGAAAATGAAAAGTGGGGGTGACGGTTATGAAAAAAAGCATTACTGAGTTTTTCGGGCTGGAAGAGGACGAAATAGAATCGAAAGAGGTTTTAGTTGCGGGAAGCAGCTTGGTTTTGGCTATGGGAATTATATTTCTACCGATGTTTATGTAAATAAAAGGGAGGTTAGGAACATGGGAATGAATGCGAAAGAAGAAAAAGCTTTTAAAGAACTCAAAAATGATTTGTACAACTATCCAGAAATGATCATGATCACAGTTTCAAGAAAAGATTTAGAGTTAGTCATTAATTATTTGGAAAAAGAAAAGGGGGAAAAATAATGAATGAAACAAGAGTTGAGCACAAACTAAACGAAGACGAATCAATTAGTAGAATGCTTGCGATGGTAGAAAATTATGATCCTAAGCAAGAAACAATGGTAGTTATTAAAGTTAGCGGTTCTTTATTTTCTTCAAATACATCAGTCGGTAGCAGCGTAGATTCAAAGCACCTAGTAGGTTTGTTGCATACGTTACATGTATTGGGAGAACAATCTTTAAAAGGAGTAAGAGATAAAGATCCACTGATGGCCAATTTGATTGCATCGTTAGTTGAAGAACAAAAAAACAGCTGATGCGTCAACATCAGCGTCAAAACAAAACTTATTTACATTATTTTACCACATCGGAGGCAAAAAAAATGAAACAAATTAAACTAAAAAAAATGAGCATTCGCAATTTTAAAGGATTTCAAAGATTAGACATCGGCTTCGGTGGATCCGACACACAAATTTACGGGGACAACGCTACAGGAAAAACAAGTATTTTCGATGCATTTACTTTCTGTTTGTTCGGTAAAGACAGCCATGATTCTACTGATTTCGCCTGGAAACCTTTAGATAAAAGCAATAAACAAATTAATCACCTAGAAACTGAAGTTGAACTTGTGCTGGATGAAGACGGCAAAGAATTGACTCTATCCCGCATGACAGCAGAAAAATGGACCAAAAAAAGAGGGGTCAACACAGAAACGTTTCAAGGGCATGAAACTACTTATCGAATAGATGGTGTGCAGACTACTCAAAAAAAGTTTAAAGAACGTATAGATCAATTTATTAGTGAGGATTTATTTAAACAGCTGACCAATGTTTATTACGTGGCTGAAACGATGAAAGCTAAAGATCGACGGGAAATGCTATTCAACCTGGTAGGTGACTTCACGGATGAAGAGGTCATCAAATCAGAAAAAGAACTAAAACCGTTGTTGAAAATTCTAAATGGTCACAGCGTAGATGATAAGCGTTCGCTAATCATTGAAGAACGACGAAAAATCAATAAAGATTTGGACAGCATTCCTAATCGAATTGATGAAGTCGATCGTTCTATCCCTGATTTGAGTAGCTTCGACAAAGAAAGTTTGCAACAAGAAATAGATGAAATTGACAAAAAAAATGAGAAGCTAGAGGAAAAAGTTTCCGGGATTCGGAACGGAAATGCAGCTACTGATTTAAGGGCTGAAATCAATACCAAAAAATCTGAATTAGAGTTAGCCATAAGCAAATATCAAGTGGAGCAATACGCAAAAGTTGAAGGCTTGCAAAAAGAGCAACAACAACTTTACGACGAAGCGATGGGTAGAAATCAGGTTGTAGGAGAAATTGAATCATCGTTAAGAGCGGATGAAAATGCAGTTATTGAAGAAACGTCTTTAGTCGAAGAGGTTAAGCGCAAGCAAGCAGCGCTCAGAACTGAATTTCTAACAGTACGTGATGACATTTTCCCTTCTTTTGATGAACACAAAACAAGTTGTCAATTTTGCGGACAAGATTATCCACTTGAAAAACAACAGGAAATCAAAGCTACGTATGAAGAGGAGCGCAAAGCTTTCAATATTAAAAAAGCTGCAAAATTAGAAAATATTAATAGCCAGGGCGTTGATTTGAACCTTCAAGTCTCTTTAGCTAATGAAAGAATAGCCTCTTTAGAAGAAAACGCAAGAGCAACGAAAAAAGCGTTAGAACTAGCTATTAAGGCGCGCGACGAAGTAAAAGCGAAACACGAGAGTGTAAAAGCTGAAATCAAAGAAATTCAAGCTAAACAAGATCCGTTTGAAGCTACGGATGCTTATAGCGCGATAATAGATGATTTAAATCAATTGAATGAAAAGTTGGATAACATTAGTAAATCGAGTGAGCAAGAACTTGAAAAATACCGTATCGATATTTCTAATCAAAAAAACAAACGATATGTCATTGAGGACCAACTTTACCAATTCAAACTAGCTGCTAACCAGGAGAAACGGAAACAAGAATTGATTGATCAAGAAAAAACGTTATCGATTCGTTTTGGTGAATTAGAAGATCAACTTTATCTATTGGATCAATTCACAAGAGCCAAAGTAAATCTGCTGACAGAGCGCATCAATAGTCAATTTAAATTCGTTCACTTCAAATTGTTTGAAGAGCAAATCAACGGCGGATTGAAAGAAGTGTGTGAGCCTACTGTAAACGGTGTTCCTTACAGCAGCGGGTTAAATAGTGCAGCAAGAATCAATGCAGGTATCGACATTATTAATGCTATCAGCCGATTAGAAGGAGTCACAGTACCTCTGTTTATTGATAACAGCGAAAGCGTTACGCAGCTTCTTGATACAGAAGCTCAAACCGTTCAAATGTATGTTGCGGAAGGCGTCGATAAATTAAAAATCGAAACTAAAATCACTGAAGGAGTTGTTTAAAAATGTCTAATGAAATGGCTTTGCTTCAAAAAGATATAACTGATCACGTTAGTGGAAAATTGAGCGAACTAGAAAGTACCGGATTGAATTTTCCGCCCAACTATAATCCTCAAAACGCTTTAAAAAGCGCGTTTTTCAAACTTCAGGAAACGAAAGATCGAAAGGATAACCCAGCGTTGAGTGTTTGCACAACAGACTCGATAGCTAACGCACTTTTAGACATGGTGGTCCAGGGGTTGAGCCCTGCTAAAACTCAATGCTATTTTATCGTTTACGGAAATACATTGAAGCTGAATCGGTCTTACTTTGGAACTCAAGCGGTTCTTAAGAGATTGAAAGGTGTTAAAGATATCTGGGCGAACGTTATTTACGACGCTGATGAGTTTGTAATGGCTATTGAAAAAGGTAAAGAAGTTTTGATCAAACACGAGACAAAATTTGAAAATCGAGACGGCGGCATTAAAGGTGTTTACTGCATCATTGAAAAAGAAGACGGCGCGCAAGAATTGACCGTCATGACAAAAAAAGAAGTTGAAGCAGCGTGGAGCCAATCGAAAACTGGGCAATCTGTCCATAAAAAATTTCCTCAAGAAATGGCCAAGAGAACGGTCATCAACCGTGCAGCTAAAAACATTATTAACACCAGCGACGACAGCGACTTACTGATCGAAGCTATTAACAACACTACTGACAGCGAGTTTGAACCGAGTGAAAGAAAACATGTCGATGAAGCTGAAATTGTTCAAGACGAAGTTGATCAAAATGCAAATCAACGAGTTCTTGATTTCGATACGATACCAGAAGAGAGAGTCGTACCTACTAAAGTTAGAGAAGTTGAACCCATTTATGAAGAAGTGTCTAAAGGGACAGACGAAGAGCAAGGGCGATTATTCGACAGCTTAGCTGAGATGGAGCCGAACTTCTAATGGAGATAATAAGTTTCGGGTCCGATAGCTCGGGAAACTCATATCTTATCACTTCTGGAGGGCGTTCGCTTTTATTAGAAGCCGGGGTTCCGTTAAAAAAACTACACGGCATTGATTGGTCATCGGTTGATGCTTGCTTAATTACGCATGAACATGGTGATCACACTAAATATGCAAAAGATTTGCTGAAACGTACCGGAATTGACCTGTATTTAAGCGCAGGGACGCAAGAGGTTCTCGAAATAAGTAGTTATCGTATCAAAACGTTAAAAGCGCTCACGAAGCAAAATATCGGCTCTTGGACGGTGCTTCCATTCGATGTACAACATGATGTAAATGAACCGCTTGGTTTTTTGATTCAAGCGCCAGGCGGAGAAAAAATATTATTTGCCACTGACACTTACTACATCAAGTACCAGTTTCCAGGAGTCACTCATTTGATGATTGAATGCAATTACGCGATGGACATCCTTAAGAAAAACGTCGAATCAGGGCGCCTAGGAGCGTTTTTAAGCAATCGGGTTATAAAGTCCCATTTCGAGTTGAACAACGTCAAGAAGTTTATCCAAACGAATGATTTGAGCCAGTTGCAAGAGGTTTGGCTGCTGCATTTATCCAATGGAAATTCGGATGAAAAAAGATTTAAACGAGAAATACAAGAAATAACAGGAACACCTGTATATATCGCTGAATAGGAGATAAAAGAATGACTGGATTTACGGAAGGAACGGAGGCACATGATGGCAAAAGAAGCGTACTACTTTTCTCATGACAATAATGCCAGGAGAGATCCTAAAATACTGGCGCTACGGTCTAAGTATGGAAATGAAGGGTATGCGTGGTATTGGATTCTAATAGAAATGTTGTCGGAGCAGGAAGGTTATATGATGGAGCACAAGAGTTGGAGCTACTACGGCATCGCGATGGAAATGATGTGCGAAGCCGATAAAGCTGAACAATTCATTAACAGCCTCATCAATGACTATGAACTCCTTTCTTCCGACGGCAGTCATTTCTGGAGTGAATCACTACTTAGACGTATGGGAATCAAAGAGGAAAAACGGAAAAAGAAAGTCGAAGCAGGCAGAAAAGGTGCTAAAAAAAGATGGGGAGACAATGGTGCTGCAAGCAAACCTGTAGCTGAAGAGAAAAAAGAAAGTTCAGCTGATGAAAAAAAGGAAACTGACTATAAATTTCCTAAAGCTGTCGCTTTTTTTGAAACCAATCTTAAACAAAATGCTAACCCGATCGCTAAACCAATTATAGAAAGTATTGAGTATTGGTGCGAATCGCTGAATGAAGAGATGGTCACAGAAGCTATGAAGAGGGCTGTTCTGAATCAAAAAACATTCAGATATGCAGAAGGTATACTAAAAGATTGGTCTAAAAGAAATATCAACACGATGGATCTGGTTCATCTGGATGACGAGGACTATTCTAAACAAAAAGGAGTAACCGGAAATCCCGAGAATGACCAGAGTAACGAACGGATTCACATAAACACAGAACCACCTGATTGGGCTCAGCCGGAATATTTATCCAGGAATGGACAGGAGGAATAAAGATGGAATTACATTATTACAAAGCGGTCAGAATTGAGACTCTGCCTCCGTATGAAGAATATGATTTTGCTAAAGGATTAGCTGGTTACAAACGAAAATTAAGCATAGCTTGTGTGACGGTTCATGGACTGAAGTATTTAGGCTTCGGAACAGCTGAGGACGTTTATATTCCAGGAAAGAGCAAACCCGGGAAAATTGTTAAAGCTTCGTATGGTGGCAACGGGGATAGATTTTGAGTAAGGACGTATACCAATGTTAGAAACGATTCAAATTATTAACTGTATAGTGCTCCTTTTATTCATAGTAGCGGGTCTAAATTGGAGGGGAAAAGATGAGTAAACACTCTTGGCATATAACTAGAAAAGGTGAGGAACCTAATGTGGTCAGACATTACAAGTGGTTGACTAAGATGTATTTGTTTATCTTGAGAAACCCATCGATGTTCGGCGAAAGAAAGTTGACAGTCTATGATAACTGCAAAAAGGTTGCTGACATTAGCTGGAGAGAGGTTGTTGAGCAAGTAAACAGCGGAATTAAAGAAGGAGAAGCTAGAAAATTACTAAAGGAAGCAGGAGAAAAATCATGAGACCGATCAAGTTTAAAGCGTGGGATATATTGAATAGAAATATGCATGAAGTTTATCGTATAAATTTCAGTGACCGCATAACTGTTGATAGCAAATTATTCGAAAATGACACAAGATTTTTAACACTCGAGAATGCTATTTTGCTTCAATACACCGAGTTAAAAGATAAAAATGGTAAAACCTACTGTCAAGATGATTGGGTCAAATACAAAAACAACATCTACCGTCTAATTCGAGGGAGCTACGGATTTGGTTTGATTGGTTTTTGTGAATCACCCCGAGATAATCCGACCGACTTTTTCGCAGAGGGTGCATACCTTGAAGGTGAAATAGTTGGAAACATTCACGAAAATCCTGAATATTTGGAGGGAAATCATGAGAGAAATTAAAGTCAGAGGTAAACGCCTAGATAATAACGAATGGGTCTACGGTGTTCCAATTAAGAATAGTTTTGGGAAAGCACATTTGATTTGTATAGCCACAATTGATCAATTAGGTTACCCGATGGAAAGATTGCATGAGTTCTGTTTTGAGGTTGACCATCACACAGTCGGCCAATATATAGGGCGCAAAAACGAAGGGGACGAGGATGTTTTTGAATTTGATGTAGCATCAGTCATTCTTCAAGATCATGTGTTTGGATTTTACAGAGAGACTGAATACATCGGAATAGTGAAATACGATGAAACCGAATGCGTGTACTGCCTTGATTTAATCAAACCTCCATCAAGTGGAGGAGAACAAATCCCAAGAGAAATTGATGGTATTCCTGTTTTTACTGAAGACGACTATGAAACTAATAGGTTTTATTTTAGTGAAAATATTATACAAGAAGATATCCATATTTTAGGGAATATTTATGATAATCCTGAATTGCTGGGGGGGAGAAACCATGAGACAGATTAAAGTCAGAGGTAAGTCACTAATAACAAGAAATTGGGTTTACGGAACATACATCGAAGGTTACATCATCAGCGGATTTTTAGACGCTACCAGCGAATACATCACTATCGAAAGATGGGAACCGGTGGATCCGGAAACTGTCGGTCAGTTTACCGGTATTAAAGATAAGAATGGCGTCGAAATCTATGAAGGCGATCCAATAATCGCTTCCTGGGGTATCAAGTATAATAAAGAATATAAACCAGTCTCCATTTACAAAGGTGTAGTCAAGTTTGGAGAGTATGAACAAGATGGTAGTGGGGGAGAATATGGAGGTGCCAAGGTCATTGGTTTTTATGGAGATTTTCATTCTGGAGCCGATTCTGATGAAAAGTTTGCAGAATTGAGCAGCTGGGCTTATGAGAAGGAACAATCTTTATTGAAGTTTGATGAAATTGAAGTCGTTGGGGGATGATAGGGTTGAAGAGAGTTTTAGATCCTTGCTGCGGCAGTAGGATGTTTCATTTCGATAAACAAAATGAGGATATTTTGTTTATGGACAACCGTACTTACTACGAGGAATTAGAAACTGGGCACGTAGTAAACATTTCTCCTGATGTGGTTGGTGACTTTAGAAAAATGCCTTTTGAAGATGACTCTTTTTACCTAGTAGTATTCGATCCACCACATCTGCTAAGAGCAGGACCTAAATCATGGCTTGCCAAGAAATATGGAAAGTTAAATCCAGATACATGGCAAGAAGATTTAGGTAAAGGATTCAACGAATGTATGAGAGTTTTGAAACCGAATGGAACATTGGTTTTCAAGTGGAATGAGGACCAGGTAAAACTGAAAGATGTTCTGGCCACAACGAGCTACAAGCCTTTGTTTGGTAATAAGAGAAGTAAAACACATTGGCTAGTATTTATGAAGGAGGCCAAACAATGAAAGAAGTTTACGTCGTTTTTAAAACACAAAAAGATGGATCAAATACATTGCACGATGTTTTTGAAAGCGAGAAATCAGCTGAACGCAGTGTACGAGGTATAGTGACAAGGTATAAAAATCATCGCTCCATCACCGGAGGTTTCTACGAGAAATATAGACGTGATTCCATTACCGAAAAAGATTTAGAAGGGTTGATGGTATTTGGTTGGGGCGGCTACTTGGAAGAAAAATACAAACGTGGCCAGAACTCTTATTTCAAAAGTGGAAAGTGGGTGCGCGGGTGAGTTATGCAGCTGATATATTGTCTGCTTTAAAAAATGTGCCTAATGACATCTCAATAAAAGTATTAGCCGATATTAACCAGCGTATCAATGATTGGTTGGCTAGTGGTGGAAAAGATGATGATCCGTATATTATGCAGCAGGTGCGGTTTGCTGAGAATGTAGCGAAGAGATTTGGGAGGGGAGATACAGAATGAGTCAAAAAGCCTATTTAGAAGTTGAATCCGGAAAGATTTACACGGTTGTTCCTTATTCAAATGAAGCAGTCTACATTTCATGGGTTGAAAAACCTTATGAACTAGATGGTGGTTCTATCACTAAAGACTATCTTCAACTACTCATAAAAAAAGGAGCATGGATAGAGCTCGAGAAGGACGGTGCAGAATGAAACAACCTGTAAAGTATATACAACCTGTCTACCTTCCAAAATGCGATAGCTGTGGTAGTAATATCATACCACCAGAGAAGCATTACTTCGTAGCAATTGATGATCATGATCCAACAGATGTCAGAATTGTCCATCGAGAATGTTATTCACGAAATCAGACGTATTGGGCGAGGGAAGAATACGAGGAGGCGCGAAATGATAAAAGGTACTAGTAAATTCGATTACTCAATATTTTATGGAGAGTGGGGTAACTGGGCTGGATTTAACAAGCAAAAATATTCTAAAGAAGAAGCAATAAATGCTTGGAAAAATGAAGTGTTTGGAGAAGATGTGCCTTATATAGTAGAGGATGCTTTCGCTAGACATAGAGCCGGTAGTTCTGATGGACAACCTGTGGTCGGTTGGTGGTTAGAGCAGGAAGAATATAAAACTTCTGTTCCTGTTTGGTCAATAAGAAAGAAACAACCTCGGGAGGGTGGCGCGGAATGAAATTGCTTAAAATGGTAGCTGCCAATTTGTATAAAGTAGCAGTTAGGTTGATTAAATTAATGAAATCAGACCGATTTGAAAGTGTTTTAGAATCGAGCCCAGAAAGAAAGGAAAAGTTATCTGCATTCGAAAAAATGATTGAAGAAACAAACAGGAGTATTCAAAAAAAAGATGGTGCAGAATGAGAGTGTTGCTAGAACTATTTTTGTTTCTGTCAAGCGGATTAGCTTTTATGTATTACGGAGGGATATCTTATGACACACATGGGATGATTTTTACGGGTTTTATTTCAGCGTTTCTTTTATACAGTTTGGAAAGAGAATTGAAAAAGATAAAGGAAGGTGCGGAATGAAAAGCGATGACTATTACTGGTTAAGAAATAGTTCAATTATACAGTTTGACACAATGAAATTGAGTGAAAATTTCGTTCGTAGAATCTGCAGCAGACCTAAAAGAAAACGAACAAAGAAGAAATGCAAAAAGTAAGAGGTGATGTCATATGTTATATGTATTTAAGACTACGAGAGTTGGATTTAATGAGCAAATGAACATTGGTGACATCATTGATTACGAGAAAAGTAAATATATTGTCATCCAGATACTTAATACATCAGTTAAAGTTTTTCGAGATCCTAAAGTTATCAGTGAAGTTGTTTGTCAAAAAATAGGAGAAGTGAATACAGCACACAAATATATAAAACATTTTACTTTTACCGAGAAATACAACATCGCGAAGAAAGCAGAATTCGGAAGTTTGAAAATTTATAAAGTTGGTGAAGTCGTTTTTGATGGTGAGACAGTTGTGAAAATCAACGGGATTGAAAAATTTTCCTACGAATTTGTTGATTTGGTAATAACTTACGAAGCTGAGGTAGTTCAACCCTGGGCCGATTATGAAATCAATCAAGCTATCAAAGCGAATAGAATATCTAAGTTCAAGGTTATATCGAGCTAAAAAATAGATGGAGGAGAGTATAGAATGAAAATAAATTTTTGGCCCTTTCACAAACATGAGTACGAGATGGTTCAATGGCGATTAGTTCATCATCCTCACTACGAACCATCGAAAAGAATGTTAAGACTTAGATGTAAGTCTTGCGAAAGAGAAATAAATTACTTTCCTAAAAAAGAAAGAGATGTTAACTGGGAAAATAAAAATCGACATTTAGCAGGTTTTTGGCTTGGAAATGAAAAAGTTGCTGAAAGAAAGAAGGATACAGAGTGAGTGAAGAATTCTTAGCAATCGAAGAGGAACGTGGCCGTATCATGGTCACTTCTCTTCGAAATAGTGGTAACGGATACACTGGTCACACGATTGAGATCAGTAAACAAAATTTAATTAATAAGTTGATCGTCTCTGGAGTCTTGGAAGATGGAGAAACTATCTATTTTGAGGAGATAAGAAAATGACGATGGAAACCGGTGGAAGATCTTCAGGAAAAAGAGCAAGGTATAACGGTGAAATATTTGAAAAAGTGATTGAAATAAGCTGCAACTACTATAAAAAAATTGGAGCTGCAGACATTCAAAAAACTCCAGAGCCTATGAGAGTGCTGGCTCCTCTAGATCGAAAAAAAGGAACCTTCAAAGCCTGTTTCGCTAAACAAGCGCAGCCTGACTTCAAAGGGGTGCTTCAAGGTGGTCGAGCTGTCATATTTGAAGCAAAGCACACCGAGAGCAATCGGATTGAGCAAAATCGTCTTACAGATGAACAAGTATGTAACTTTAATAGCCAGTACGAATTGGGAGCCAAATGTTTCGTGTTAGTCTCTTTTCAGATGAAACGATTCTATAAAGTACCTTGGCCAGTATGGGAAGACATGCAAGGGATATTTAAGAAAAAATCAGTTAACGAAAAAGATTTAGTTGAGTACAGAGTAGAGTACAAAGGCAGATTCATCCATTTTTTAAACCAATACGAATAAGCGGAGGAACTTTATCATGGCCAATAAATTAACTGCAGTATTAAACATGGCAAAAGAAATTGGAGCACTCGAATGTCAAATAGAACAGTACAGCATGATGTTGAATAAAGGCAGCGAAAACCCGGCGTCTTCATTGATGCTAGTAACAGCTAAAAAAATAGCTGAAGATCAAAAAGAAAAAGTGTCTACATTTTTAGAGGAAGAAGTTTCAAAAATAAAACTAATCAAATGGGAAGAGGTTGGGGTGTAATGAAAATCACTTTACAAAATGAAGTAACAGGACTGCATTTAATTCTTAAAAAAGAAGGTATGATCGAAGAACAAGCTGTACTAGCTGCTTATGAGCTAGTTTCTGGAAACAAGCGTTTAAAAGAAGACTGTCTAGTGTCGGATGTTGGGTTGCAGAAAAACAACTCTTCAGGAATGAAGATAGATCAATCTATTTCTCAAGCATTTCAAGAAACGAGAGAAGCATGCTTAGATGAATTAAAAGAGTTTGAGGGGCTTTATCCAGGTTATTCTGATGCTAAAAGTGAGCAACTTCCTATTGCAGCTCCGATAAAAACTGGTAAAAAGAATGTTGATCAAGGGAAGCCTAGACCTAGACAAGTGGAGTTTATCAATGCGGGGAATACTCTTTTTACACCGTTAGCAGAAAAATTTGAAGAAGTATTAGCTCGAAAAAACGATATAGTACCAGTTGATAAAGATTCATTGGATGCGTTGAGCTATGCCGTGCCTTTATGGGTAAAAGATAAACACGAAGATGAGCCGTATAAAAAAGTAAATGTTCCAATATTTGTTGATTGTCCATCGTGTGAGTTCGCTGGGAGACAATTCACTTTTAGGGGTAATCGTTATGCTAAATGTAAAGAATGTGGTGAAAAACTCTTCTTAAGACCAGCAGGGAGAGAATGGGGAGAGTTGGATAACGAAGGAAATGAGTATTATGCATCAGCAGTTTATAAAGATAAAGCAGCAGGAGGCGTTAAACAATGATCAATAATGTCGTTTTAGTTGGAAGGCTGACAAAACCTGCAGAATTAAAATATACTTCTGGAGGCACGGCCGTCACTTCTTTTACAGTAGCAGTAAACAGACAATTTACTAACCAAAGCGGAGAACGCGAAGCAGATTTTATCAATTGTGTTGCTTGGAGAAAAACCGCTGAACTAATAGCTCAATATACGCATAAAGGTTCTATGGTCGGGATAGAAGGAAGAATCCAGACACGTTCTTATGATAATCAACAAAGTCAAAAAGTATATGTGACGGAAGTGGTTACGGGTAACGTGACGTTCTTAGACGGAAAAAAAGCAGAAGAGAAGAAAGAAGCGCCTAGTCCTGATAATTACTCAAGTTATCGACAAAACACACCGCAGGCTAAAAATGAGGCGAATTATAACACTAGCACGCCAAATTATAATTCTAGTCACGGGATGGATATCAGCGATGATGACTTACCATTCTAAATGTGACAAGGGAGGGCAAAAACGTGGAATTTGAGAAAATAGATTCAAAAGAATTAGAGAAAATGATAGCAGAAAATGCTATACTTGTAGTAAGCAAAGGAAGCGTTTGGGTTAAAAAACTTCCAGAGTTCGGAGAAACAAAACTTAACCTAGTTTCTCAAAATGGACATGTGCAATACATAGACGACGTGTCTGAAAGTAGAACAAAACTTCAATAAAGCTGTCTGACTAGAGACCCTAGAGGACATTCATTCTTGTACAAATGCGTACAGGGACGAATGTCCTCTTTTTTGTTGTCATTGATGAAAAGGAGGAAATGATATGTGGCATTATGCAGATGAATTGGCAGATGAGTACAAAGGAGGTTTAGAAGCTTTATACATCCAGCGCAACAAATTAAAAGCACAGCTAAAAAAGTGCAAAGATATGAGTTCGAATCAAAAACAGAACGATGTGAGGCTGTTAGGTGGGATGATCAGCGATATGGAATATGCTATCAGTTGGTTAGAGTCGGCGAGAGAACCAGGATCTAAAAGAGGTATTTCTAACCGTTCGCGGTATCAACGAACACAATTATGGGCAGAGATTGACATGTTATCTATGCAAGCCTATCGGATGCAGAGCGAACCAGAAGGCAGAGAACTGACAGCTGAAGAAAACGAAAGAATGGATGAAATTTTATCTATACTTAGCGAGCGAGAAAGGGAAGCTTATAAATGTATTTACGCGGAAGGTCATACATATGCCGAGACTGCTTATTACATGGGAATCAGCCGAGGAGCGACTCAATCACTCATCAATCGAGCTAAAGCTAAAATACAAGACAAACTTGATGCTGGCCAAATTCAAATGGCTTTAAAAATCTAATTCTGTATTACAAAAGACACTTATTATTAGGCGGACCTTCTGACTTCCGCCATTCCTCCTATTCATTCAGCTAGTGAAGCCCATAAGACACACAACAATACAGTATTATAAAGCTTTTCCTTTCGCTAGCTGTTTGTTTTAACCGATGAAATGGATTAATTACCTGGTTCGACTCCAGGCATTGGCATAACTAAAATACATCAAGAAGGTGATGGAAAGTGAGTAAATTAAGAGTACAGTGGAAGAACTTTGCTGATGAGTACATTATCAGCGGAAACATCTATAAATCAGCGCTTAAAGCAGGTTACAGTGAAAACTACGCCAAAGGCAATGCTGCTAAATTGTTAGAAAATGTGAGCGTAAAAGATTACATAGAAGAGCGGCTCGAAGAAATCAAATCTCAAAAGGTGGCTGATCAGCAGGAAATCATGGAGTTTCTGACATCCGTCATGCGTGGAGAAGTATCTGAAGAACAGCTGTTAACAGTCAAAGAGGGTTTTGATGAACACGTCGAGTTGCACACGAAGCATCCTGATGTCAACAATCGAACTAAAGCAGCTCAAATGCTGGGCAAACGATATGCAATGTGGGTTGATAAAGGTGAAGTAGATATTTCCCAACAAATAGTGTTCCAGGGGGAAGATCAACTTGAAGACTAAAAATAATCAAAAAGTGAGTGTTATCATCAATCTTCCTAAAAAAATAGGGAAAGGTTACGGATCCTTTTGGAGGTCCCAAAAGCGTTACCTAGTAGTGAAGGGTGGACGTGGGTCCAAAAAATCTACCACTGCAGCTCAGAAAATTATATACAACATGATGAAATACCCGTTGGCGAACACTTTAGTTCTCCGGCGGTTTTTTAATACACACAAGGATTCGACATACACGCAGCTTAAATGGGCTACTCGTAACTTAGGGGTGGCCCATTTGTGGCATTTTTCAAAAAGTCCGCTAGAAGCAACATACATTCCGACTGGTCAAAAGATTTTATTCAGAGGACTTGATGACCCGGAGTCTATCACATCCATCACAGTAGAAGTTGGGTTTTTATGTTGGGCATGGTTTGAAGAAGTCTTTCAAATAAGGGATGAAGATGCGTTCAACAAAATTGATATGTCTATTCGTGGAGAACTTCCACCAGGGTATTTCAAACAGTTGATCATGACGTTTAACCCTTGGTCAGAGAATCATTGGCTTAAACCGAGGTTCTTTGATGATCCGGATAAAAACACCTTATCGATGACTACGAACTACTTATGCAATGAATTTTTAGGGGACGACGATATTGATATCTTCAAGATGATGAAAAAAAAGAATCCTCGTCGGTACAACATCGAAGGAATGGGTAACTGGGGTATTGCGGATGGTCTGGTTTATGAGAACTGGAAAGAAGAAGAATTCGACTACTCTGTTATCAGTAAGAAGTTGGGTGTTTTCTCTGCATTTGGTCTCGATTTCGGATTTACGAATGACCCTACGGCTTTCATTGCAGCGTTGGTCGATCCGAGGGACGAGAAGATTTACATCTTTGATGAATGGTACAAGCACGGGCAATTGAACAAAGATATCGCTAAACAAATCAAATACATGGGGTATAACAAAGAACGAATCATAGCCGACGGTGCCGCGCCAAAGGATATCGAAGACTTAAAACAAATGGGACTTTCTCGAATAAAAGGATCCGTCAAAGGGAAAGACTCCATCAATCACGGTATCCAAAAAATCCAAGGGTATGAAGTTATTGTACATCCTCGTTGTGAAAATACATTAGTCGAACTGACTAACTACGTTTGGGATAACAAAGATGGATCAGCTATTAACAAACCAATTGATGACTTCAATCATTTGATGGATGCCTTCCGTTATGCGATGGAATCCGTTCCAGTCAAGAAAAAATCATTACTGGATCGCTACAAGACTAGATAATACAGGAGGAATAAGAATGCCTAAAGCATACAAAAGAAAGATATTAGAAGATGGTCAATTAAAAGGGCAGCTCCGAACGGACTTCATGCAAGGAAATGGAAAAGCCGGAGCAAGAGATGCTCTCGTTCGTCAAAAGGCGTCACCTAGAAGACGTTTGAGTGCTCAAGAAATCACTGATTTATACGCAAGTAGTGCGATGGTACAGACTATCATAGACACTCCAGCAAATGATCTAACCCGTGCAGGGTGGACCATCAACATGAAAGATAAAAAAGTAAAAGACGCTCTTGAATCTAAGCTGAGACAATTGAGAGCGAAAGATGCTTTTAATGACATGTACCGCTACGATCGAATGTATGGAGATGGATTTATTTCAATCGGAACAGTTGAGGACCATACGCATACGTTGGAAGATGAATTAATTCCAGAAAAGATCAAACGCATCCCTTACATAAATGCGTTCTCTAACCAGGTAGTCAGCAACTTTTACATCAATGAAGATATGTTTGATGAGAACTATGGCAAAGTCGAATTGTTCGAGGTCTCCAGAAGGAAAAACGACGGGAAAACAGTTAGCTATTCAATGCAGACGATGGATAAGGTCCATCATTCTCGATTGATCCATCAACAAAGTAAAAGGCTGGAATTTGAACACGAAGGATTAAGTCTAATCGAATCATTATACGACATCATCACTGTGCTAGACACCTCTCTATGGTCAGTTGGCCAGATGTTATACGATTATTCGTTCAAAGTATTTAAATCGAACGATGTGGATACGTTGACTAAAGACGAAAAAGCAGAGCTAGGGATGCTGATGGACTACAAATTTAGAACAGAAGCATTGGCCATCATTGGAGCTGATGAAGAACTGGATAAGAGAGGAACACCTGCTAGCGGAATCAATGACTTATTGAGTTTCGTTTGGGACTTTTTAGCAGGATCAGTCAAAATTCCAAAGACTATTTTAAAAGGGCAAGAAGCCGGCACATTAACTGGAGCAGAGTATGATGTAATGAATTACTACACTAGCATCGCAGCAATTCAAGAGAACGAGTTGAGACCGCAGCTAGAAAGGTTGGTTCGTTTACTGATGGTCGCTTCAGATGAACTAGGCGGGTCTGTTGATCCTGATTCTATAGAATGGTCGATAGAATTCAATCCATTATGGAATGTTGACGCCAAAACTGATGCTGAAATACGTAAATTATTAGCCGAGACGGACAAAATTTACATCGAGACCGGAGTGTTATCTTCCGAAGATGTTAATGACGTTCGTTTTGGTCGTTTCGGATTGACTGAATCATCTAAATATAATGCTGATGCTGCAGATGAATCGATTGATGTCTTGGCAAAAGCGGTTAAAGAAGGATACGAAGCTCATTTAAAAAATAAGCAGGTGGACTAAATGGTTAAAAAGATACCTAAAACAATTTATCCGCATCGGGCTGAACAACAATATGCTAAAAAGCTGAAAAAACACTTCTCTGAGCTCGGGGACTATGTTCTGGAAGAATTATCCGGAACACTATCTGAAATCGATTCTGAGCTGAAAAAACAGCAAATTAGGGAAGATGTGAACGTATCTCAAAGGGTTAAAAACATCTTCAAAAAGATTCGCAAACAATCGCTGGAATACGTTGGAGAAAAAGAAGTCAGCAAAGAAGCTGGGCAGTTCATCAAAAACATCAGCACAGTGAACAAAAGTAATGTAGCAGCTCAAGAGCGAGTTAAAGGCATCAATCCAATTGATAACGAATCATGGTTGAAGTCTTACATGGACGAAAAGGTCAAAGAGAACGTAGGATATATTTCCTCTATACGCGACGAGACTTTGGACAAGTTCGAGGAGATTGTTAAAAACGGCGTGGAAAAAGGGCAATCAGCTGCAGACATCAAAGATGCATTAGTCGAACGTTCTGGAATCAGTGAGAATCGAGCTGCTTTTATCGCTAGAGATCAGACCGGATCTATATTAGGGCAGATGAATGCCAAAAGACACACTCAAAGTGGTATAAAGGCTTATAGATGGCGTGACTCAGATGATTTGGCAGTGAGAGACAGCCATGCAGAACGTGATGGGAAAATTTACTTCTATGCCGATGACGAATTACTCCCAGGAGAGGATTACAACTGCAGGTGTGTCGCCGAACCTGTATTTGATGATGAGCTAGCTGCAGCTGGTCTGTTGGATCCCGATAAGATTTCTCGTGAGACGAATCAAACGAAAAATCAAAGTGAAGAGTTGGCGTCAAAAGAAGTCGATGTTAAACAGAAAATAGAAAAAATCAAAAGCACTATTTATGACCTCCCTGATGAAGCTTCCATCAAAGAAGCTGGAAAAATCATCGAAGACGAATTCAAAAAAGCCACTTCTTTATCTAACAGAGCGGAAAAAATAGCTGAAGCTCAAAAAAATTATGAAGAAGTTGCGATCAAAGAAATAGTTACAGAAAGAGAGCAAACTCAAAAAATTAAAGACAAATATAAGCAAACTGTCATCGAATTAGAAGACCAATACGAGGACGGATTGATCAACGTCAACGAATACAATAAACGTTTGTCTAAAGCTGCGGAATTAAGGAACAAAGGATTGAGCGAGTACAAAGAAAAAAATCCACGTAAAAGCGATGAATTAAAGAAGATATGTGATGACATGCGCTCTAATTTGTATTATGATAACGCTGAAGACGTGAAACAGATATTTGCTAAAATCAGACCTATGGGAAGCGACGGAATCGATATCAAATCACACTTAAACGGTTCTAGAACTGAAACAGCAAAAACAATAGCAAATGCGTACAATTTCTACCCCTCTGAGTGGGTAGAAAAATCAGTATCATACAATAAACTGAAGGTTAAAAAAGTAAAGCGGGGTTTTTACCGGCACTACGATAAAAACAGTGAATACGCAGAATTAACTTTGTCCGGAGAAAGAGAGCAGGCTTTTAGAGTCGCTATCCACGAGCTGGGTCACAGGATGGAAAGAGCTGTTGATGGTCTGATTGGCATAGAAAAGATATTCTACGACCGAAGAACAAAAGACGAGCCGTTAAAGTGGATGGGCAAAGGTTACGGAAGAGACGAAAAATCAAGAAAAGATGACTTTTTGAACATATACATGGGTAAAGATTACGGCGGCAGAGCTTATGAACTAGTTAGCATGGGATTCGAAAAGCTGTATACTGATCCCGAGACGTTAATGAAAGATAAAGATATGTTTAGATGGATTTGCGGCATATTAGCATTGATGTAAAGGAGAGGGTGAGGGCTTATGGCTAAAATAACCGCTACGGGTAAACGTAGAGGAGAATATTTACACATTGTTGCCGAAGATGGAAAAGTGGTAATCGACGGTGAAGAGAGCGAAGTGTATGACTACATTTTAAAAGATGAAGTTGATCCTATTGGCGGAACTTTCTATTCCCAACCTGGCTCAATGATGAATATTTACAACAATCTGCAACACAATTTTTTTGATGATGCGCCTAAACTGAAAGTTGATGGAGATATCGGAGAAATACCTTACGAAGAAGGATTCGTTTATTAACTCAATAATCACTTTAGAGCTCTGGCTAACGCCGGGGCTTTTTTTGTATTACAAAAGACACGTATGAGTGAGACAGAAAAGCGAGGTGATGACAATGAACGACGGAAAAGTAAATGCGCCAAAACCAAAAGAAGTTAACCAATCGATTAAAGCACGAACTCACGTGTTTAAAAAAGGTGACCAACTGCATGAGATTGCTACTAAAAATGGCATGACCGTAGGGAATTTACTTATTTTAAATGATCAAAAACGTGAATTCAAAGCTGGTGACGAGATCAAATTGACCCGGGATGGTGAATAAGGATGAAAGTACAGCGTTTTGACAAAGCTTATATCAAAGACTTCTCAGAAACATCCGAGGGGTATTTGACAGTTAAAGCTCCTATTACTCGTCCTGGGGTATTCCCGTACTTACGTTCTGATGGCGGCATCGAGATGGAAGCAAAACTGCCTGAAGAGCTTTTTAGTGAAAAAACAATTCGGTCTGCAAATGCTAAGCCTGTTACCGATGACCATCCTACAGAGCTAGTCACTGTTTCAAATCACAACAGATATGCCAAAGGAATGACTCATACTGATGCATCAATTGATGATGAAAAGCTTTGCATCTCATTCACTATCACTGATTCAGATTTGATCAGCAAGGTGAGAAATGGGAAAAGAGAGCTTTCTATTGGATTTATGGCCGATGTGAGTCAAGAACAAGGCGAGTATAACGGAATGACTTATGATAGCGTCCAAAGAAATATGGATATTAACCACTTAGCCGTCGTGGATAAAGGGAGAGCTGGCAGTGAAGTATCTATTCGAGGCGATTCTCAAGCATTCATGATTGATCACGATGATATAGACAACCAAAAAGGAGGAACACGAGCAATGGCTAAATTACTTATTGATAGCAAAGAATTTGAAGTGGATTCAGTTGTTAAAGCACGCATCGACACACTCGAAGCACAATTAACTGCTGAGAAAACTAAAGCAAGTAACGTTGACACGATCTCAGGAGAAAGAGATGCCCTGCAGACTCAATTAACAGCAAAAGAACAAGAGTTAGAAGAATCAAAAGCGAAAGAATTAACCGGTGATGCATTCGACACCGCTGTTAACGATCGTATCGAATTGATGAACAAAGCTAAATCATTGGTAGGTGATTCTTTTGATTTCAAAGGAAAATCCGATCGTCAAATCAAAGAAGCGGCTATCAAAACTTTGAATGATTCTATCGATTTAACTGGCAAGTCTGAAGATTATGTTAATGCTTTCTATGATTCCATGACTACAGTAGTTGAATCTAAAGGTTATACCGCTGGGGCTGTTTTTGGCGACGCTAAAGATGCGAAGTCTAGCAAGGAAGAAATTGAGAAAATGAAAAAAGAGCGTTTGAACTTAAAAAACGCTTCTAAGAAAGGAGATAAATAATCATGCCTATTCCTATCGGACAAGAATATATGGAAGCACCAGCTGCACTAGGTAAGATTGCCAATTATCAATCGGTTGAAGCGAATACCACAGCTTGCGGAGCTGAAGAAATCGTTTTTGGTAAAGCAGTTTACGCTGAGGAAGACGTAGCTCAAGTAATGACTACTGGAAAAGACTTTTTCGGCGTTGTTTTAGCACGAAGTTACGTCAAAGAGATCACAGCTGGGGATAAAGCTGGTGTTTATGTCAAAGGGGATGCTGTCCCAGTGATTAGAAAAGGAACTATCTGGGTCCAAGTGGATGAAGATGTCATCTCTAATCAAAAGGCAGTCGTTAACACGGCTACAGGTAACTTTCTACCAGCGAACACAGCGTTAGAATCTAAGACGGAAGTTGTTGGGACATTCATGTCTACTGCTATGGCAGACGGACTTGCAATGCTTCAAATCAACTTACCATAACTAAAGGGGGAAAATAGAACATGGCAGGAAATATCACAGCAACATTAGAAGCACGCGACCTAGAAGCTATTGACCGCATTCTATACGAAGCACCTAAAGAAGAATTAGTAGCACGGTCATTATTCAATGTGAAATCAGACGTTGATCCCGGGGCTGAAACATATGGCTATAACGTACTTACTCGTACAGGTGTAGCGAAAATCATCGCAAACGGAGCGGACGATTTACCGTTAGTAGACGTGGACATGAAACGTGAATTCGTTCAAATTTACACTATTGCAGCTGGATTCCGTTACAGTGTTCAAGAACTAAGACAAGCAAAGATGTTGAATCAATCTGTTGATGCTACTAAAGCAGAAACAGTTCGTCGTGCCATTGCCGAGAAAGAAAATTCATTAGCGTTTTCCGGCGATAGCAAATACAACATCAAAGGGTTGTCAAACGTTACTGGGATTCAAGTAGTTAATGCTGCAGCGATTGGTACAGGGAGCTCGACAAAATGGAAAGATAAGACACCCGCACAAATCGAGGAAGAAATCCGCGAGGCACGTTCAAAAGTGACTGTATTACCAGGCTACGTTGCTGCAGGTTTAGCTTTGGCTTTGCCACCAGAACAGTACGAAATGTTGGATAAACGTTATTCAGACTTCGATACTCGAACAATTAAAGAAGTAATTCGAGCTCACGGCTGGTTTACTGATATCGTTCGTGTAGCTGATTTAAAAGCAGCTGGAACGGGTAAAACAGCATCAATGTTGATCATTGAAACAAGCCGTACTACTGCAGAGTTATTGATCCCTATGGATGTCACTCGATTGGAAGAAGAATGGAAATACCCAAATTGGACTATCCCTAACGAAGAGCGTTGTGGCGGTATGATCATTCGTGCACCTTACGGAATCGTTCGTGTAGACGGTATTTAATAAAAAATAGGAGGAATGAGAATGTTAGTGCAAAATAAAGGGGAATACATCCGCCACGTAGGGGTTAGATTGATTCCTGGGACAAACAACTTAGAGACTGACGAGGCTGAGGCTTTTAAAGAAGCCGTCAGAACTAACCCGTTAGACAAAGCTCTTGTAGGCAAAGAAATTTTCTTCGATTCCGAAAAACCGGATGCGGTTATCAGTGAAATCAAAGCTGATGATGCATTACTTTTAATCGCCGATACATTTGATGTGGATTTATTGAATCGATTCCACGACGAAGAGGAAGGTTCTAAAAGACCCCGTACAACAGTATTGAAAACTATTGAAAATCAAATCGCTTCAATTCTCGACCCTAATGAAGATGACATCGTTGACCAAGAAGGATAGGAGGTTTTCATTGTGAAAACTACCGTCGAAAAGCTGAAAGTATTCGCTGATCTATCTGCTATGAATGACGCTTCATTAGAAATGTACATCGACGATGCTTATCTATCTGTCAAAGGTAAATCATTTCCTGAAGAGTATGAAGAGATGGCCAATCGTTATCTAGCTGCTCATCTGGCCACTATGTCGAATAAACATGTTATAGCTGAAGCTGTCGGAACCTTAAAGCGCGAATACAGCGACAAAAACACATTATCCGAAGGCTTAGCTTCAACGGTTTATGGGCAAAAGTACCAGGAATTAGAAAAAGAGTTTGCTAAAAACAAAGCAAAAAAAGGAATTAGCTTGGTGGTGATTTAATGAAAGTGGAGAATGATTATTCCGAACAAGACCGTATTTTAGAAGTCTTTAAAGACTTAAACAAGTACTCACTAGAAATCGGGATATTCGGCTCGGACGATTCATTTATGGCTATGATCGCAAATGTTCATGAGTTTGGGATGACAATTAAACCAAAAGGGAAATGGCTTACTATTCCCACTAAAGAAGCGGGAAACAGGACGGCGAAGGATATACCTGACTTATTCAAACCAAAAGGCGTTAATGCCTTGGTTGTAGAAGACAAACGAAAGCGAGGAAGGAACAAAGATGGCTTTATTGTCATGTTCTGGCTGGCTAAAGAGGTAAATATTCCTGAACGATCCTTTATTCGCTCCACTTTTGACGAAAAGGAAGATGATTGGTTTGAATTCTTCCAAAATCGATTGGATGACATCGTATTAAGCAAAATTACCGCCAAGAACGTTTGGGAGCAACTGGGGGCATTGATCACAAAGGATGTTCAAAACAAGATTAGGGAAATTAAGACGCCTGGCAAATCAGAATTGACTTTGCAGCGCAATCCTTCTAAAAACAACCCTTTGATCAGCACCGGACGAATGCTCCAATCCGTTACATGGAAGGTCGTGAAAAGGTAATGGAAAAAATGGATTTTGCCAGTCTATTAGCTGTTTTCGGCGTACCTCTTAAGGTTTACTCAAAAGATAGCTTAGAAGGGCATTACGAAGGGACAGAATGGGTTGAGGGCAGCGTTAAAAATACACCCTTTAAAATAGTTAACGAACCTTTCATTCCGTCTAGCTTGAACAGTCGCGTGCCTATCATGCTGGATTATGGTCAATCTGGAGTAAAAGAAATGTATGAAATGACCTGGTTCAGTTCATTGGTAGTCGAATTGAAAACAGTTGTAGAGCATAATGGTAAATTTTATACCGTTGAAGATGCTACTCCGTTCACTGATTATTCAAATGTAACGCAATACGGCTGTAGAGGGGTGGAAAATCTTGGGCCAAAGCTTTGATTACCGCGAGTTCATCAATAAAATAGCAACATTGCTGAAGACTAATTTCCAGCTATCGCTTATTGAATCTAATTCGATCGGTGAACAGCTGGATTTTCCTTTTGTCACCTATACCATCACAAGTCCATATATTTCCACAACACAAGACATTGTCGAAAACGAAATATTTGAGATGATTATAAGCTTCACGATTCACACTAGAAGCACTTTGGATGCATTAAATACATCCGGAAACATCAATAAATGGTTTAGATCAGACACTACTCGTTTGGTGTTAGCGAAAGATGGAATTGTCGTTGTAAAAGCCACTAACTCAGGAAGTCGAGATAATTTTGTGTCTGTCGATTATGAACGCACAGCAGGTTTTGATATCCGATTCAGGGTTACTGACCAATATATAGGCGAGCAAGTAGAAGGAATAAGCGCAGTACAAATAGATTATTAAAAAAATGGAGGTATTTACATGGCACAACCAATTAGTGACGTTACAGTTAAGATTACCGTACAAACTCCTACATCCGTTGTCGGTTTAGGTAATCCAGCTATTTTTGTAAAAGGGCTAACAGCTGGAATGAAATCTTATTCTGATTTAGAAGGATTGGCAGCGGATTACGCAGTTGGGACAGGCGTCTACAACAAAGCGAAGACAATCTTCGCACAAATCAATAAACCAGCAAAAGTTCTTGTGGTCACATACGCAGAAGGCGCTGTAGCTGCAGCTGCAGATAACGCATTTTACGAAGATTGGCACTTTGCTTTATTAGCAGAGTATAACGAGACTGATGCATTAGCGTTGTCTAACTTTGTAGAAGAACAAAATTACAAATTCGTAGTCTTACAAGTAGAAATGGCTGAAGAGTTATTACCGTATGAAAACAACTCATTAACAATTGGGGTGGTTCATTCTAAACCAGCTGAGGCTTTAGATGCAGCTTTAGTCGGCGACGCAGCTAACGCTACTGTAGGTTCAATCACTTGGAAGTTCCGTCAAAATCTGGCAGGCATTACTCCAGACAACATTAACAGAACAGAGCTAGATGCTATTCACGCCGCAGGAGGAATTGCGTACGTTTCAAAAGCAGGTGTTTCTCAAACTTCTGAAGGGAAAACTGTAGGCGGAGAGTTTATTGATGCGATCCATGGAGAACACTGGGTAAAAGCAACGATTGAATCTCGTGTCCAATCGTTATTGGCCAACACAGACAAATTATCTTTTGACGCAAACGGTATCGCGCTGCTAGATGCTGAATTGACGACTGTTTTACAACAAGCATTCATCAACGGCATTGTTGACATGGTCGACGAATCTGGAGAACCTGATTTTGCTGTTGTCGCACTACAAAGAGCTGATTTAGATCCTGCAGATATCGCTGCAAGAAACTACAAAGGTCTTTCATTCACATACCGACGTTCTGGTGCTATCCACTCTGTGGCAGTAACCGGCACTGTTGAAGTCTAATAGAGGAGGATAATACACATGAACAATACAGCTACTTATGATGCTAAAAGCGTTACTGTAACGATTGACGGATGGGCAGCTTTCGGGTTTGCCGATGGAGACATGGTCACTACTTCGAAAGACAACGATAACGTCGAAATCGTGTCAGACGCACAAGGATTTTCTTCCTTGGCCAAGAATAACGACAAATTGGGCACTATCACAGTACAACTTTCTCAAGTATCGCCTTGCTATCCTAAAATGATGGACTTAGCTCTTAAACAGAAAGTATTTCCTGTATACGTAGTCAATGGAACTGAAAAAATTGGCGGGACTCAAGGGATCGTCACTAAAACACCTGACACAAACTTCGGGAAATCTATTGGAGCGCGTTCATTTACGATTAAAGTAATGGATTATACACATAACGTTAAATAATTGATGAGCGGACTTTTTAGTTCGCTTTTATTTTAATTCTAACTACAGAGGAGAATGATTGATGGCAACTAATAAAGAATTGAAAGAATTAGAAGCAAAAAGTGCGATTCCTGCAGCTGAAAAAACACCTATGAAAAAGTTCGGGGTTCAAGAAAAGAAAGAAGTGGCTGGTATTGAGTACACTCTTCAATTCCCTGGAGTTCGTGCTGCACAAAGAATCTTAGATAGCTCTAAACAAATCGGCGGAATCTTTAACGACGAAGCATATAATTCACAAATCATGGAAAGTGTAATTGTAGAACCAAAAGTTGATTGGGACTATTGGGATGAGCATGAGGGCTATCGTGAGTTAATGGCAATAGCCGACAACTTTCTTGGTCGAATGCTTAAGTAGTCCAAATGAATATGAATTACAGAAAGAAATCGACGATAATTACATGCATATCCTGCCTGTTATAGCAGGCATAGCGACTCGTGAAGAAGTCGAATTAGCGACGGCTCATGAGCTGTCGCTTTTTTACTTTATGGCCATAGAAAAAATAAAATTGATGAGAGGAGGTCTGTAAGGTGAGTGATTCATTACGTAAGTCGGTCATCACAATCGATTGGAAAATCAATAATGATAGCTTGGTCAAAGCAAATAAGGAAACTGATGATTTAATTAGTCGAGTTGGCCAGAATGCTGAACAAGCTTTCGGGAAAACAGAAGCTTCCATCGATAAATCTGCAGCCTCTCTAAAAAAACACAATGTCGTCATAGTAGATACTTCAAAAAGCACAGATAATGCTAGAAAATCAGCTGATTCTGCAAAGGACAGCTTTGTTGATTTAGGTAAAAAGTCAGCGGACTCACTAGATAAAACTGATGACGAAGCACAAGACTTGAATCAATCCATGGAAAAAGTAGGTAAAAAGACTGATTCGGCCAAAACGGATTTTATTCAACTTGGGAATAGTTCTCAAAACTCGTTGAATAAAGCAAGTCGAGCATCAAAAGACGTGTCTAATTCAGTGGGGGATATCGGAAATAAAACAGACTCCGCAAAAGGGAAAGTTTCTGGATTTGCCTCTAGTTTTAAAACCAGTATGAAAAAAGCCGAATCAGCTACTTCTGGGGTCATATCTAAAGTAGATACATTGAGCACTAGAGTAGCTTCTGCAGCTAAAACGTTGGCTGCTACGTTAGGAAAAACCGCTTTGGTTGCTGGTGCTTTGGCCGTTGCCGGTACAGGCTACTCATTTAATGCTGCGTCTGATTTGAATGAGTCATTTAGTAAGACAGAAGTAGCATTCGATTCTCAATCAGACGTTATTAAGGATTGGTCTAAAAATACCATTGAAAACTATGGGTTAGCCCAAGGTACGGCTTTAGATTTGGCAGCAACATTTGGAGATATGTCCACATCGATGGGGCTATCGGATAAAGAGGCGGCCAAGATGTCCATGTCAATGGTTGGATTAGCCGGAGACTTATCATCTTTCAAAAATATCGATATCGAAAATACTTATGCTGCTCTAAATGGAGTGTTTACAGGCGAGACAGAATCGCTTAAAACTCTTGGTATCATAATGACTCAAACCAACTTAGAGCAATTCGCTTTAAATAAAGGTATGGAAAAATCAGTTAAGGAAATGAGTCAAGCCGAACTGGTTCAATTGCGCTATGCATACGTGATGGAAATGACGAAGAATGCCCAAGGCGACTTTGCGCGTACATCCGATCAAGCAGCCAACAGTACGCGCGTGTTCTGGGAAACGACTAAAGAGTTTGCCGCTAATGCCGGCCAGTCGTTACTACCGTTATTTACACCAGTAATTCAATTTGGATCTAAAATGATTTCTAGGCTGAATGGCGCTTTGCCTGCTTGGGAGAAAGCTCTAGCACCTTACAGCGAGAAAGTCGGCGAAGGTCTTAAGTGGATCGAAGAACGGATAGATGATGTTCCGGAGGCATTGAAGAAAGCGTCAGCTAAATTTGAACCTGTCATAAAACCAGCTTTAGAAGCTCTGGAAACGGCAAAAGATTTCATGATAGACACGTTTATTCCAACAATCGGAGAATTGGCTTCAAGTATGGGTCCGGGGTTCATGGAAGCAGGTATTTGGGCGTTCGAAACGATTGGAACAGTGATTGAGGAGTATGCCAAACCCGCATTCGAATGGTTGGAAGACTATTCAGCTAAGAATCCAGGACAAATGAAAATGATTGCTAAAGGCGCATCTATTGCTGTAGGTGGGTTGTTACTGTTTAACACGGTCAAAAAGCCAGTTTCTGCAGTCATCAGCATTATAGACGGTATCGTCGGAGCCATTGACAAAATCGCTCCATCAACGGAAAACGCGAATAAATGGCTTTCTAAGCTTAAAATACCCGGCGCTAAGACAGCACCAATCGCTCCAACAGGCGCAGCTCCAGTTGCAACTACAGCTACTGGCGGTTCTTTTATTAAAGGTGTTGGGTCTAAAGTCGCTGGATTTGGCTCGAAATTGCTCACAGGAGCTAAGAACACAGGTGGATGGTTAACTGGAGCTACTCAAGGTGCAAAAGCCACGCAAGGCGCCCAAATGTTCTTCGGCGGAGCTACTAAAGGGGCTAAACTTTTAAACGGCGCTAAAAATGTCGGGGTCCTAGGGAAAACGGCAGCTAAGTCAGTACCTGGATTGAGCCTCTTGCTCGCTGGTAGCAACTTGATTGGAATGAATCAAGATAATGCTGGCGAAAAAGTCGGAGAAACCAGTGGAATGATTGCCGGTGGAGGCATGGGCGCTGCTCTTGGTTCGATTATTGCTCCAGGAATCGGAACTATTATAGGAGGGGCAATCGGTACGTTTGCAGGTAGCGCTCTCGGAAAGAACATGGGTGAGTACGTTCAGGAACACTGGAAAGATTGGGGAGACAAACTTTCAGATTTTGGCGAAAAGCATCCAATTACAGGTATGCCGATTCGTTTCGTTGAAAATTCTGTTGAAGCTGCTAAAGATGGTATAGATTTCATGAAAAATCTATTTAAAGACCCTTTTGCAGATACGACTGAAGTTGATTTAGTCAAAGACGGAGTTTCGAAAGAATCCGCTAAAAAGGTCACTGAATGGATGGAAGGTCAGAACGAATTAGACACCGCTAGGGTTCAGAAACAATTCACCGGCGGGGCTATCTCTCAAAAAGAATTAGATGCTGTGTTGTCTGCTCGCGATCAACAAAATCAAACAATTGTTGATGCCCTTAATGGGAAAAAAGAAGCGTCTGGGAAAAACGTCAACATCCTCCAAGATGCGGGTGTTTTAGGTTCAGATGATGTTGCAAGTATTCTTGAAAGAGCAGATCACTTGAACAAAAAACGAGTTGATAAAGCTAACGAGCTAAGCAACGAGCTGAAAGCTCTCGAACAAAAAAAATATGACGAACAATTAGCTATTACTAAGAAGTATGAAGAGCAAATCAGCGGCATCAAGCAAAAAGCTAAAGAAGATGGTCGGACGCTAACGCAAGAAGAATTAGCTGAAATTAATCGTTTGGAAGAACAAGCTGGATTAGAGCGGAAAGGCATCTACGAAAAGTATGAACCACAGATTACTCAAATCCAAGAGGATCAAAAAAAAGGAGCAGTGCAAGCTTTATCAGCTTCGGCTGAAGAACAAGCGATTATTCTAGGAAGATTAAATGACAATACGGAACAGTTATCCGCAAAACAAGCTGCAGACATCGTTAAAAACTCTGTCGAAGCTAGAGATGGTGCCATCAGCGCAGCGAACGATAAGTATGATAAAGTCATTGCTGCAGCTGAAGAGGAATACTACGTTCATGGCACTATTTCTAAAGCTCAGTTTGAGGAAATAAAAGCTAACGCTGAATCGCAACGAGACTCATCCATAACAGCAGCCGAAGAAATGCATGAAGGCGTCGTTGATCAAGCTAAGCAACAAGCGAAAGGTCATTTGAAACAAGTTGATTGGCAAACCGGAGAATCGTTAAGTATGTGGGATAGATTCGTTGCCAGCATCGCAAAAGTATGGAACGCTATCACAGGCGGAATCAACAACGTCATGAAAGCCTTGGGGTTGGATTGGCATATTGACGAATGGAAGCCTTCGGGTTACAACAATAACACAAGAACAAAAAGCAATGCTAAGCCTCAATCCACCGCCACTCAAATGTATTACTCAGGTACGTCTGCTGCTTATGGTGGTCCTGCTTTAGTTGGTGAAGAAGGGTTTGAGTTAGCTTACGACAAAGCAGCGTCACAAGCCATGATTTTGGGGGCTAATGGTCCAGAAGTGACTCAAATTAAATCAGGAACACAGATTTTGAATCACAGAGATTCTGTCAAATTAATGAGCGGTGGTCTTGGAGCTGGGTCAGTGTTGCCAGGGTTCGACCGAGGCAATACATCACTCGGCGGAATGGTGTCTAGTGGAATGGCTAAAGTTAAAAGCGTTGCATCTAACCTATGGGGTAATACTAAAGAATTTGCTTCGAATGCATGGGACGGAGCTAAAAATATCGGTGGAAAAGTAGCTGATATAGCTTCAGGAGCGTGGGACTGGGTGAGTGATCCGGCGGGTAAATTAAAAGAATTAGTCGCTAAACACAATCCATTCAGCCTCGGCTCAAACAACACGATGGAATTGACAGGAGCCGGATTCATCAAAACGGCTGCTGACGGTGCCAAAGATTGGGTAACCGAGAAAGTTGCTGGTTTATTCAATTTTTCAGGAACTGGAAGCACAGAGCAAGTTAACAGCTGGATATCTAAAGCTATCAGCATCGCAGGAGTTCCCGCTTCTTGGGCTGGACCTTTGTCAACGATAGCTATGAAGGAATCTGGTGGTAACCCAACGGCGCAAAACAATTGGGACATTAACGCTAAAAACGGTATTCCTTCAAAAGGATTGATGCAAACGATTGGTCCAACGTTCAACGCATATAAAGCTTCTGGGCATGGGAACATCATGAACCCAATCGATAACGTACTAGCTTCAATCAATTACATCAAGTCACGTTACGGAGATGTATTTAATGTTCCTGGAATCAAGTCCATGAGCAGAGGAGGCGCCTATGTTGGTTATGCGAAAGGTGGTAAGGCTAGCAAGGGCGAAACATTCTTAGCTGGAGAAAACGGACCAGAATTGATCACAGCGCAGGATCCAACGACTATCTTGCCGAATGGATTAACTTCTAAGTTAATCGGGCAACAACAGTCTGAGGCGAAAACATTTGAATTTAAACCAGAGATTAACATCAATATCGAGGGCAGTGGTGATCCTCAAGAAGTGGCCAACAAAGTTAAGAAAGAAGTGGCTGAACAAATGGAACTGATGTACGAAAAAATGCGTAGATTATTTGATCCGGAGGTGGCTTATTAATGGCTAAATTGGATAATGTTTATATCTCGAACACGACCGACTCAGCGTCATACAGTGTCAACGTGACCGAGTATCCGGTTGAAAAAGGCATGCCGCTTTCGGACACAGTCATCCAAGTAGCGGACACTTTTACCGTAACAGGTTATATCATTGACAAGAACCCAGAAAACATCTTAAATAAATTCAAAAGCAAAATGGAGAAAGGTGCAGTAGTAAAGTACGTCGGGCGTGTGATTGCGTCTGATGTGCTGATTACTGCTATCAATCCTAGTTATTCTGGAAATATTCAAAACGGAATGGCGGTTTCGATATCGCTTAAAAAAATCAGGATTCCAAAAAGCCCTTGGGTTGTTCGCAAAACAACAACTACAAACAGCGGAACAAAGGCGAAAACTAGTGCATCGACTAAGAAATATCACAGAGTAAAAAAAGGCGATACTTATTGGGGCGTTTCTAGGAAATACAAAAAGAATTTAAAAACCATTATGGGTTACAAGGAAAATCCTTGGCCCGCAAGATTTATCCCGATTGGGGTAAAAATCAGATACCAGTGAGGTGATCAAATGGCTTTTAACACATTAATTGAATTGAATCCAGGAGAGATCCCTGTTGTCTTCGAGGTAGATTTAGGAGGAACTGTCTATTTAATGGGAATCAACAACAACATGGAATATGATTTTTTGACCGTTGATTTATTCGATTCAGACAGCGAGGCTTTAGTTTTGGGAGAAAAGATGGTTATTGATAGACCGCTGTTTGAAGATTATACAGATGACCAATTTCCCGGACCTGTTATCATCCCTTCAGACACATCGAAAAACGAAGCTAAGGTAACGGCCAATAACCTGGGCGTTACCGTTTTTTTATATATAGACGACGGAGGCGATTCGGATGACTAATTTAAACGAACGTGTATTGAATGTGACGATTGAGGGAGGAACCAATTATGCAAAATACTCTTATCCAGAAATCGAAATTCATGTTGACGTACCTTTTGATGATGACCCGACACCAAACGAAGCCACCGTGACTATTTATAATTTGTCACAAAGCAGCGTCAATCGTATTAAAAAAGGGCATAAAATGACGGTCAATGCTGGTGCTAAAAAAGAGTCAGGCGTATTGATGGAAGGTTCTATCTCGAAGGTTCACACTCAAATTTCAGGCGCCAACAAAGAAACAGTGATCAGTTTGGCCGATTTTAGTTTTGGCAAAAAAACAGTAGAAATAACCTTTTCAGATGGCACAAGAGCAGCGACAATACTTAGGCGATTGGCAGCGTTGGCGGGCATTACTATTGCCTATTTGGAGCTTCCGACAAACAAGAAATATGAGAAGGGGTATAAAGTATCCGGCTCGATTGAAAGTTCTTTTTCCACTGTAATCGACGATTGCGGTGCTTCCTCATATTACAGAAAAGGGAAGTTGTATATTCGAAATCTCAAAAAGGGTGATGACGAACGCTTTAATCTGAGCGCAGAAACAGGCTTGATCGGTTCTCCTAGCTACGTAGAAACGGAAGATTATAAAGGTTATAACATCCAGTGTGTTCTTCAATACAGGATCGCTACAGCTAGCATTATCACGTTATCTTCTCGTTTTGTCTCCGGAACTTACCGGGTGAAGTCCGGAAGACATTCATTTGACGGTAGCAGCTTTAGAACGGAGGCGTTGGTTATCTCATGAGTAATACGGATATGTTCTATAAAGAGTTCAAAAAAGGGGTTCTGTTGGAGGTTAATACTGGATTCCCGGCAAAAGTCATCTGGCTATCAGACGACCGTTCCACAGCAAGTGTTCAGCCGTTGTTTTTAAGAAAACTAAAGAGCGGAGAAAAATCTAAACAAACACCGATTTATCGGATACCAGTAGTTAAACATTGCAGGCCGGACATTGGAATAGACGGCTTAGTTATTTGTTTGGCCATGCAGCGATCTATTGACAATATGGACGGCGTTAAGCTGATTGATCCTGATAGCACACGCCTATTTAATGACAATGACTCTGTAGTGATTGGAGTGATTGAATGAAGACGTTGAAAATGAATGGTTCAGATTTAGATATTCAAAACAACGAATTTGTTATGGTGTCGGAAGTTGACGAGGTTGCACAAACGTTGCAAAACTTGTTGTCGATACGATTAGGAGAATTCGATTTAGATGAATTAGTTGGATTGGACAGAACGAATATACTTGGCAAGTCAAGAAACTACGACGAAATCAGAGATGATCTCATTTCGTGTTTGTCAATCGATGACAGAGTTGAGGTTGTGAATGAGATAGATATCAAGATCGAAAATGGTCGGAATGCCACTGTTCGTTTTTCTGTCAAACTGATTGATAGTCAAGATGTAGAAGGGGATGTGATTATTGATGCTTGATGACAAAGGTTTAAAAATTCTGACGTATGCTGATTTATTAACGGAGATGGAGAGTAAATCCAAAGAGTTATTTGGAGAAAATATCAATTTATCTTCTTACACGCCTTTAGGAATTCTGTTGAGAATCTTTTCTTGGTTCCTGGCCATCATTTGGCAAGTGGTGGAAAACGTCTATCATAGCTCTTTTATCAAAGATAGCGAAGGTATCCAGTTGGATAGGCATGGTCGCAATAGGGCGATCACTAGAAATCCAGCAAGCGAATCGACTGTTTTCTTGACGATTACGGGCGCCCCTTATTACACAATTCCAATTGGTAGTTATTTTGAAACTGAAGATGAAATCCGATTCATGACTATTTACGAATTGACTTTAGATCAAGTGGGCGCAGGGACGGTAGAGGCTGTTTCGGCTGAACGAGGAGCTGAAAATAACGTACTAGCTAATACGATCGTCGTTATTTCTGAACCCGTCGAGGAGTTATATAGTGTTACAAATGAACGAGAGGCTGCTGGTGGCTCTAATCAAGAATCAGATGTTAGTTATCGGGAACGATTGATTCAAGGGAATATAGCTCAAAATAACGCGATATTAGACGCTATCTATTCAAGAGTAAGAAATGTCAACGGAGTAGTGTCTGTCAAAATCAAGAATAATAATACGATGGACATAGTAGATGGAGTACCTCCTAAATCGCTTAATGTTATTGTCGTCGGCGGGAATGACGCAGAAGTTGGGCAGGCTATCTACAGCTCTGTAGCTGCTGGAGTCGGGACGAGCGGGGAAATAACTTATACAGCTACAGCAGCAGATGGAAATACACACGAGATTCACTTCTCTAAAGCTATTTCTACGCTTGTTTATTTCAAAGTATCTGTGACCGTCACAGAAGAGTTCCCGGCTGACGGAGTTGGAATGATTAAGGACAATATCATTTCTTATATCGGCGGAAATTCCAGCGACGGAACAAACTACACAGGTTTAGATTTATCAGAAGAGTTGATTTACACCAGGTTATTCCATAATGTTTATTCGATTCCGGGAGTAGAAAATACGACTGAACTATTAGCCGGAGTCAATCAAGAAAATATGACTGCTGGTAATATTTCTCCAGGGCTGAATAGCGTGTTAACGACTAGCGATGCAGCGATAGAGGTGAATGTGACTTATGCTTAAAAAAATGTTGAATATGATTCCTGAAGCTTTTTCTAATCTTCCTGAGAGCAATTTCGGGAAAATTCTTATTCTCATGGATCATCAGCTGATGAAGGTAAAAGAAACAGCACAAACTATTGAAGAATGGCATGATATGGACTTGGCCAAAGGTTCAACTTTAAATAAAATCGGTAATGATTACGAGGTTATCCGAGGAAGCGACAATGATTACTTGTACCGCTTTAGAATTAAATCAAAGATTGCTACAGCCCAGTCGAACGGGACATTCGATGAAATTATCAATGTCATTTGCAAGTCTATCAATGCAAATCCGGAAGACGTGAGTGTAATCGTTTACGAAAACGAACCTTTGGCTATCCAGATTGAGAAAGTGCCAATAAAGTACTTTAACGATACCGGAATCAAAATCAGTTCATTTGTCGACAGCGTGAGAGATGCAGTCGCTGCAGGTGTACGAGTAGAGTCAATTGTTATTGAGTCTGCCAGTCTCATGGAGATTCAACACAAGCGTACCGTTTACACGATTAAATACGGGTCGTTTTCAGGAGATGGAACACTTTCCGGAGAAACACCTTACGAAGTTTTTAAAGCCCGTGTAAGTGATAAAACGGTCGAAATAGAGCATGCTACAAAAGACTCTGTGATTGTTTATCCGCTATCAGGGGAAAAACCTTATGTGGTCAATTTGGCGCAAGTGTCGAAGAAAGATATAGATTTAAACGCTAGAACAGATTCTTTTGTAATACACTACCCACTAAATGGTGAAAAGCCGTATGTAAATATAAAAGGTGATATCAATAACAATTCAGTGAATCCGGGAACAAATGCAGAATCTTACAAAATTGAATTTAAGTTCTCTGGAGAAGATGATTTTTAGGGAGGGATAGGAATTGCTGACAGATGTAGCTTTAAAAAATTATTGTGAATACACAAAACGGATTGTCTCATCCGCGCAATATAAAATTGGGTCAACGTATTACGAGGCAGGAATTGACCGGATTGAACAAACTGAAAATGATACAATCTCGGTGTTTTTAGTGATCAACCCACCTTTTTCAGATGATGTAACGGTCAAAGAAGTCCGGCTATTCGATACCGGCGGAGACGTTTGGTTTAAGCAAGAAGAAAACATCTCAGTTAAAGCTTACCAAGAAGGCGTGCTATACAAATTTAGTTTCAAATTTACCGGGAAGGCGGTGTAAATAATGAGTTTATTTTATGATTTCACTCATTGGTTAGATCATGTTGTCCAGTATCCTGGGCGAAAAAAAGTAACAGAAAATCCTGATGGTACAGTTGATTTTGAACGTGCTGAAGGTGACATAGTGCAAAGGGGAACTCCTCAAAGTGCTACTAATTTTAATAACTTAGAGAAAGGGATTTTCGGTAATCAAATTCAAATCTTACAAACCGAGCAAAGAATCCTTCAAAGCGAAAGAAAGCTAACGGATTTGAGCGGAACGGTAGGTCAAACAACGTTAACCAATAGTCGGGCGTTCCCGTTCAATAACTCTGGCGTGACTATCCCTATTTCAAAAGTAAGATCCAACTTAAATTATGATGTCGAGACAGAGGTTTTGAGTAGCGCAGAAGGCTTTGTTGAAGAAGTCACTGTTTATGACAAGCAAGTCAACGGTTTTAAGATACATTTTACTGGATCAGCTAAATCAGTTTTGATTAAATACAAAGTTTCAGGAGGGATCTATAAATGATAATCAATAATATAACAGAGGGAAGAAAAATTCCTTATACGACAAACGGAAACATGATCTTTTTTAACGATGAAATGATGTTGAACCTCGAGAAGTATGAGCGTGATTATGAAATGTCTATTGATATTTGCGAAGACGAAAACTTCATGCTGGTTAACGGTTTGGGGCGACGATACGTAGCGCAAATTAAGCTTCCTGCTCGCAAATACAAAAAAGTGAATATAGAGACTGAATCAAATGAAGACGGAAGTGTTTTGGGAGAAGAGCCGATTGTCGAATCTGTTCCAGTTCCGTTTGAAATGGATGAGTGTACGTTAAATTTATGGGGGTTAGAATAATATGAGCAACTTTGATGCATTAAAGTTATCAGTAGAAGCGGCAATGCCGAATAATACAGTTTTGTTTGACGACAAAGGAATGCCGTCGATTATGGTGAAAGTTCCTAAATTTAAAGTTAGTGATGTGATTACAGGGGGGTCTCAAAGTACACATCCAGCTTTTATCGTTAATGGTGTTGAAAAAGATTTTATTTACATTTCAAAATACCAAAATATGGTGATTGATGATAGAGCTTATTCTTTGCCTATGCAAGACCCTAAAGTTGCGGTCAATTTTGATCAAGCAAAAGCTTTTTCCGAGAATAAGGGGCAAGGATGGCATTTGATGACGAATGCAGAGTGGTCTGCCATTGCTTTGTGGTGTTTAAAAAACGGATTCTTGCCACGTGGAAATAATAACTACGGTTCTGATCATGCCGCTAGTCACGAAACAGGAGCTGCTTCATATAGCGAGGGAAATAGAACCGCTAGAATCGCAACTGGATCCGGACCTGTTACTTGGTCACATAATGGAGATGGTTCTGGTATTTATGATTTAAACGGAAATGTTTGGGAATGGGTAGGAGGTTACCGGACTAACGAAGGTGAAATCCAAGTCATTCCTGATAATAATGCAGCTGTTACCGGAACGAATCAAACGGCTTCTAGTACATTATGGAAGGCTATCGATACTACAGGATCATTAGTTGCTCCAGGTACTTCAGGTACTCTTAAATTCGACAACACTTCTAAATTGGTAACGACACAATCAGGTACAACGGGACAAGGGAATGTTGAATTTGAATCTATGGCAAAAGACGCGAGCATTACTACTGTTCCAGAAATTTTAAAATCTTTAGGACTGTTTCCAGCAGGAACTAACTTAGGTGGAGACAGATTCTACACAGATTCTTCTGGAGAGCGGCTGGCTTATCGTGGTGGCACGTGGAGCCGCACGTCTAGCGCTGGTGTCTTTTCCGTGGGTGGCCACGGCGCTCGTTCGGGCGTGAGCACGACCCTCGGCTTCCGGTCCGCTTTTGTTGAATAACTGAAATCTGTAGCACTGAATCTCTGAAGTGTCCGCGATAGCGGGCGCTTTTGTTTTTATGTTTTTCACTCTAAGTCAACCGAGGTGTCTCTTGAACGATTTTAAAATATTGCAAAAGGTCTATGACATGATTCTTTACGGTAATCAATGTCTAAAACATTTTCCGAAGTCAGAAAAGTATGCAATGGCCGCAGATATCAAGCGATCTATGTATCGCTTATTAAGATTAGTGATTGAATCGAATAAAAAATATCACAAAAAAACCACAGCTCAACAAATGGATGTAGAACTAGAAGTTCTCCGTACTTTTATCAGGTTATCAGCTGATAAAAGTTTGAAGTATTTGCCGTTAAGCAAATACGAGAATTGGGCAAAAATGTTAAATGAAATCGGCCGTATGCTAGGCGGTTGGATGAAAACAATGAAATAAACAAAAATTGGGTATAGGTCATATACGGCTGGCTTATCGTGGTGGCAATTGGAACAACACGTCTAACGCTGGTGTCTTTTCTCTGAATGGCAACAACGCTCGTTCGAACGTGAACACGAACATCGGCTTCCGGTCCGCTCTACTTTCAATTTTCATCGACAGAAGTTGTAACCCCAAGGGGTTACATCCAGCTCATAAGAGAGTAAAGGGATCTATATCCACGCTTGAGAAAGAAGCGGAAAATCAATGTACGGATGTATGCAACTAGTAGAGAACGAACGTTGCAAAGCATCACTAACCCTAAGGGGATGAAGTTATAAAACGCGTCGGAGATCTTTATAACGAGATATGTAGTTTTGATAATTTGTACCAAGCGTATCTAGCAGCCCGAAAAGGCAAAAGATACCGCGAAGAAGTGTTGCGATTCTCTGCAAATTTAGAGGAAAACTTAATTGAAATTCAAAATGAATTGATTTTCCATACATACGAAGTTGGTAAATACCGAGAGTTTTTCGTGTATGAGCCTAAACAACGCATGATCATGGCGTTACCTTTCAAAGACAGAGTAGTTCAGTGGGCTATTTACAGAGTTTTGAACCCGTTGTTCGAAAAACAGTATTACGATCATTCGTATGCATGCCGCGTCGGTAGAGGTACTCACTCAGCAGCCAACAAGCTTCAAGAATGGCTACGAATCGTGAATAAGAAACCTGGTAAGTGGTATTACTTGAAGATGGATATTTCGAAGTATTTTTACCGAGTAGATCACGAAATACTAATTAAGATCATTGAAAACAAAATAAAAGATGAAGAGCTTATTTCTCTTTTGAAGTTGCTTATAAACTCCGAAAGCACAGAATTTGGTCTTCCTGTAGCTTCCTCCTTGACAGACACGAATATCCGGGAAGGCGATAAGGGTATGCCGATTGGCAACTTGACGAGCCAGTTGTTTGCGAATATCTATTTAAATGAATTGGATAAATTCGTAAAGAATGAATTAAAGGTTCGTTACTACATAAGGTATATGGATGATTTCATTTTGTTGTCTAACAACAAACAAGAATTGAATCAATGGAAAGAGGAAATCATTTCTTTCTTAGATGAAAAGCTTAGTTTGCAGACGAATAACAAAACCTGCATCCGCCCAATTGCTTTAGGAATTGAATTCGTCGGTTTTAGAATATGGTTTACACATAAGAAACTACGTAAATCAACTGTAAGACGCATGAAAACGCATCTAAAATATTTACAAAAACAATACGGTAGAAATGAGATTGATGTCCCTCGAGTGCATCAAGCGGTTATGAGCTATAAAGGTATGCTGGATCAGACTGATGCGCATCTACTCAAAAAGAAATTGTCACAAGATGGTGTATTTCGCAGAAATGATTAACAAAGGATTTTCTGTCAAGAAAGGAAGTGAATAAATGGTAAATCGAAAATTGAAGCAAGATCTGCAAAACGCATCAAGTAAAAGGCCTAGCGATTTCTGGGGTGCTTTAATAGCTGGCGTAAGCATTTTGTACGGGGAATTCATTTTTAGAGTTGACGGTTATTTCATTAACAATGCTGAACCTTACCTAAACAAGATGCCTGAAAACGTAATCGGGTTAATGTTAGTGTTTTTAGGTTGCTTAAAGCTAGTTGGACTGATTAGCCACAATAGAACACTTAAAAAACTAGGCATCTGGTCGTTAAGCGGCATGTGGAGTGGCCTATTTTTTGTAGCATTAACATTCTCATTCGGCACCGGTTATCCAGATCCGTCGTATATTTTTATACTTCCGATGATGATAGGTTGTTTTAGGGTGTCGTTAAAGGGGGATTACAGTGCATGAACTGGGAAGTGATTCTAGGTATTTTTATCGGTACAGGGGGAGCCGGGTCTTTAGTTTCTGCTTTTCTTACATACAAAAGTAAACAAAAAGAGCATGAATTGAATCTATTGGCCCGCGCTCGTGAGGAAATCGAACGTTTAGATAAAAAAGTCAAAGATCTCGAAGAAGAAAATGATAAAAAAGATAAAAATGAAATTACGCTCAACAGCATTATCCAAGATTTGAAATTCCAAATCAATGAATTGAAAATTATCGTCCAAAAGAAAGATAACTACATTGACCACTTGAAAGAATTGGTCGATGGGTTCAAAAAAAGAATGAAAAGAGGAGAAGTTGAATGAAAATTAACTGGAAAATCAGGTTTAAGAACCCACAATTTATTGCGCAGTTGGTTATAGCTGTTTTTATCCCTATATTGACTTACGCAGGCATCACAGCGCAGGACATCACGTCTTGGGCTATTTTATTAAGATTAATAGTCGATGCTATATCTAACCCTTATGTTTTATTGATGGTGACTGTATCAGTTTATAACGCAGTAGTTGATCCAACGACATCCGGATTATCAGACAGCCAACAGGCTTTAAATTATAGCGCACCTAAAAAAGGAGGAAAATAATTATGGTATTTAAAATCGCAGCAGACGCAGGTCATGCAGGGTTTGGAGTAACACCAGGAAAACGTACACCAGCAGGTGAGTATGAATGGAACTTTAACGATCAAAATGTAGATGCTTTTGTGCAAGAAATGAGCAATTACCAAGATGCGTCTGTTAAAGTAGTGTCTGATCCCACGGGTAAACGTGATGTCCCTTTAAATGAACGTACAGATATCGCAAATGATTGGGGCGCAGACTTATATATTTCGTTTCATCACAATGCTAATACAGGTGCATGGGGCACATGGACCGGAACAGAAACATACCGTTTCAACAAAGATACAGCAAATGCTTCTAAGAGCTTAAAATTAACTCAGACAGCACATAAAGCCGCAGCACAAGCTTATGCATTGAGAGATCGAGGAGTTAAACGTGCTAACTTTGCGGTATTAAGAAATACAAAAATGCCAGCTACTTTGATCGAGGGTGGCTATATGGATTCAACTATTGACATTAAAGTACTTCGTGATAATAAAAAAACAGCTTCGCTAGGAACTAAAGTAGCGCAAGCTGTGGCAGCCGAATATGGATTGAAACGAAAATCTGGAGCAGTTACTCCTATAACTTCAGTAGATGCTGCAGCAGGCACTTTGTATCGTGTCCAAACAGGAGCTTTTGCTAATAAGAACAATGCGATTCAAGCCGCAAGTGATATCCGTAAAAAAGGATTTGACACTTATATTGTTCAAGTTGACGATCTTTACAAAGTTCAAATCGGGGCGTTTGCGAATAAAACCAATGCCGAAGCTCAAGAGAGAAAAGTAAAAGCCGCAGGTTACGATGCTTTTATCACCACGAACGGTGGTAAAGCAGTAGCCTCTGCAGAGCCGATTAACGAGTCACAACAAGAAAAAATAAGCGAAAATGGTTATCTAGGTAGCGACACCGTACGTTTGTTACAACACAGATTCGGCACACCTGAAGACGGAGTGATTAGTGGTCAAGTCAAATCAAGTGTATCAGCAGGCATTGATCAAAATGCGATCACATACGGATCTGGCAGATCAATGATGGTACGTGCTTTACAGAAATATCTAGGAATTACTGAAGACGGTAACTTTGGTCCCGGAACACTAAAAGCTTTACAACGTAAATTAGGTACGCCGGCGGATGGAGTATTGAGCCGTCCATCGTTAATGGTCCGAGAATTGCAACGCAGATTAAATAATGGAACATTCTAATTTAGACATAGCAAAAGCCTCTACTTAATTGTAGGGGCTTTTTTCGTTGTTCAAATCTGATTCATGATATAGTGCATCATATCCAAAGATTCGCTTAAAGATGCATTAAAAAATATAAAAACATGCTTTTCAAAGGCTATTTTGAAATAATATGTCGAGTTGTTTTCTTCAATTTTTAATATGACACCATTTAAATTTATGCTATAAATCAGACGGTTCATTTAATCAGTCCTTTTTATTTTTAATATACGCAAAATAATGAAAAACATTTAAAAAGAACAACCGTAGTTAACGAATGTTCTTTTTAAATGTTCTATATATAAGCCGAATTGGCCAACCCGAAATAAGAAAACAACTTTTCTGACTGCTAACCCGAAATGAACCCGAAATGATTTATCACCTTATGCGAGTTGTTTACTAAAAATAGTTGATACAAAGAGATTTTAAAGCCTAGTTTTATCTCTTTTTAAACTTATAACGGCCCTAGAGAGATTTGAACTCCCGACCTAACGTTTATACTGATAGGTAACGTTCATCTGCAACCTTACTTGATCAGATTACTTGTTTTCCCCCAGTCCACACCCTGCAGGCGACTTTCGTCGCACAAGGCGTTCCATCAATCAAATATTCGTTGAATAGAGAAAAATCTCTTACGAATAGAATAAGTTATTTTTACATTGACTGAGCAATGCAAAAACTATGATATTGGAAATAAGTGCATTATGTTCCAACGAATGATTTGATTGACTAGCCATCTTTCCTCCGCTGGTTGTTATCCCAGTTTCATCGGTACTACACAGCTGCTGCCGCAACTATTCAATAGCCATTATCCTGCTATTTAGAACCCTCAAATAGGAGATAGCGGTTCTTAGCTGCTTCCAACGTTCCGTTATTACTAGCTTTACAGTTAAACTTAGGTGCTTTCTATAAATGTTTCAGCGTTTTTGATCCACAACCATTTAACCAAAAACTATTGAGGTACATCCTCAACAACAGTATCTGCTTTCCTAAACAAGCCACCGCGCTTTAATTCATTCCATAAAATGAAAAAACATCCGTACATTCGAAAGTTCGTCAGTGCTAAAGCACATTCTCACCGTATTTAATTTATAGCCCTCCGACTACTAAGCGCATGCTGTTCGCCGACTTCACCGAACTTTTGACAACACCCAACTATTTTCAGGGATTGCCAATCGGAGATCAAGGTATTTCTCAAGCGGTTGACTTGAGTGTGCTTTTTTCATTCCGCACAATATCGTAATAACAGTTAAGCCTTATAGGCTCTTACATTTTATAGACTTTTTCAAATCTAGTTTGTAGTAAAACGTTGCGTACAGGAAACGTTTGCTCTATCCAACTGAGCTATAGGACCATACAACTAAATTCATTTTCTCATGATTCGAAAATCTTGTCTAGCACTTTTCGACTTTTCCATTTAGATAAATGAAGTGAATGTGACTTTGCACCTGTTTGTGAATCATGAGATGCGTGTTACAATGATAAAAAATGGTTAAAGGAAGAGGATATTATGGAATCATTTCAACAAGCCCATTCTATTGAAGAAGTACGCCGATTTATTCAAGAAAATGAACTAGCCTTTGTGTATATTTCTCGAGAAGACTGCAGTGTTTGTCATGCAGTACGACCTCAAGTGCAAAGTATACTTGAAAACTACCCACGCATTCGATCGATTCAAGCGGATGCTGATCATATTCCTGAAGTAGCGGGAGATTTTACTGTCTTCAGTGTGCCGGCGCTGCTGTTATTTGCTGAAGGAAAAGAATTGATTCGCGAAGCTCGTTTTGTGAAAATGGACGACTTGGATCGTCAGTTCAAGCGGATAGTGGAAAATTACTAAAGCAACTTCATCATTCGTATCGTTTTACATTGTGTTCAAATAATTGATAAGATAAGACGGTAAAACACAGTGAAAGGGATGAAGAGAATGAGCAAGGTAATTCCAACATATACATTAAATGATGGTCAAGAAATCCCTGTGATCGGTCTAGGAACCGTTGGGATAAAAGGTGCAAAAGGAGTAGCGGAAGTGATGGATGCCCTGGATAATGGGTATCGTTTGATCGATACTTCTACGAATTACAATAACGAAGGCATGGTCGGAGAAGCTGTTCGCAGAAGTTCTGTACCGCGTGACCAGATTCTATTGAGTTCAAAATTGCCGGGAGCCAAACATCAATACGAAGATGCTATCCAAATGATTCAAGAGTCTCTGTATCGTGTGGGGATCGATTACTTTGATAAATACTTGATTCATTGGCCTTTGCCAAAACAAGATCAGTATGTAGAAGCATGGCAAGCATTGGTGGATGCTCAAAAATTTGGTCTGATTCGTTCTATTGGAGTTTCCAACTTCTTACCAGAACACTTGGACCGTATTATTGAGGAAACAGGGGTCACTCCGGCTACCAATCAAGTCGAACGCCATCCTTATTTCACGAATAAACGTGTAATAGAATACAATAAGGAACACGGTATTTTAACAGAAGCATGGAGCCCATTTGGAAGAGAAATCAATGACTTACTAGAAAATGAAACCATTGCTGCGCTGGCTGAAAAACACCAAAAATCAGTTGCACAAATCATATTGCGTTGGAATCATCAAGAAAATGTGCTGGTCATTCCGAAAGCTTCTAGTGCTAAACACCAACGCGCCAATCTTGATATTTTCGATTTCACTTTGAGTGAAGAAGAAATGAAAAGCATCGATAGCCTAGATAAAGGACTAGATGGCTTAGTAGAAGGGCAACATCCAAATGAATATGAAGAGTTTGACTAAATAGAACTACTAATGATGAAAGGGGCTGGGACACTAATGTTGTCTCAGCTTCTTTGCGTGTGTATTGAGTTTTCTAAAATCGTATTAGTAGGAGAAACAAGAGGCATTTGTTAAAATAAATGTAAGCTCTTACTTGTTTCTGAACCTGCATCATTCCGCATAAGCTCACCTTTTTGTAATACCACACATCATTTCAATCACATCACAAATTGGAGGGATTCAAATGTCGAAAAAGAAAGCCTTTTTACTTATGAGCAGTTTAACGTTAGGAGTTTTGGCTGCATGTGGCAATAATACAGATAATACTGAAGAAGGAGGAGACGGATCAGGAGATGTAACGATTCAATTTATGACCTCTTCTGTAGAACAAGAACGTTTAACGGTCATCGAAGGAATGATCGACCGATTTGAAGAAGAAAATGAAGGCGTAACAGTAGAAACTGTTCCGGTAGAAGAAGGGCAATACAATACGAACGTAGTTACTTTAGCTCAAGCAGGGGAGTTGCCGGCAGTCATTGAAGTAGGGCAAGATTTTGCAAAAACAATGGCAAATGAACAGCTGATCGATGTAGAGGCCACTACTCAGTTGGTGGAAGATATTGGTCCACAAAGTTATTACGAAGGCGCATTGAATTTATTGAGCAGTGAAGATGGAGAAGGCTACTTGGGAGTTCCATTAAGCGGATGGGTGCAAGGGATTTGGTACAGCCAATCAAAACTTGAAGAAGCCGGAATCGAGGAGCCTGCTAATTGGGAAGAATTATTATCAGCAGCTGAACAACTGACAGATACAGCCAATAATCAATATGGTATTGCGTTGCCAACAGTTGAAGGACCATTTTCAGAACAAGGATTCTCGCAATTTGCTTTATCAAATAATGCCAATATTTTAGATAATGAAGGAAATCTGGACTTAGATACATCAGAAATGCGTGAAGCACTTGAAATGTACCAACAATTAGCTGAATACACTATGCCTGGTTCAAATGATACCACACAAGTAAACGATGCCTTCTCAAATGGAAGTGCAGCAATGGCGTTGTACTCAACATATATTTTACCTGGTATCTATGAAAATGGTGATCCAAGCGATATTGGTTTCATTATTCCAACCGAAGAAAGTGAAGCTGTTTATGGGTCTGTTACAGCATTGACGATTTCGGGAGGACTTGAACAAGCAGAAAAAGATGCTGCAGAAGCCTTTATTGCATTTATGTCTGAACCAGAAAATATGACTGAATGGGTACTGATGTCTCCAGGAGGCGCACAGCCTGTCAGTGATGAAGTAACTAATAGTGAAGAATATCAAAATAATGAAGTAGTTCAAGCCTTTGGAGAGCTGTCGACAGAAATCGCCGGTTCATTTGATGCTATTCAAGTTTTTGGTTTAGTTGAGGGACAAAACTTCACTCATATGGGAGCGATCACTGGATCTAATGCGATCGGTACGTTGATCAATCAAATTACAGTCGGAGACGCAAGTATTGATGAAGCAATAGAACGAGCTCAATCGACAATCGAAGATGTTATGCCAGAATAAGGCTAACTCCATAAATAAGCGTAGCGTGGCCAAGTAAGGGAGACGAGCTTACTTGGTCATTTTTCCAGAAATAACAATAAACTAGGAAAAATTAGTATTTTATTAAGGAAGTGAGAGAAATGAAACCGCCCCAAAATTCAACAGAAACACATATGAAAAATAAAAAATTTAAACGCAGAACAGGTGACTCAAAAATCGCATTGGCATTTTTACTGCCAACGATCATCTTATTAGCTGGGCTGGTTTTGTATCCCATGATTGAAAATATCCGTATCAGTTTCTTTGATGTACCTTTGAATCCAAATTTGGATGAGATTTTTTTAGGTCTAGAAAATTATCAAACGATATTGACTGATCCAGATTTTTATCGATCACTTGGTGTAACTGTATTGTATACAGCCTTAACAGTTGTCGGAAGTACTATTCTTGGTTTGGGAGTAGCGATGTTGTTTAATCGAGAATTCAAGTTTCGGAAATTGTCGCGTTCGATCATTATTTTATCTTATGTTACGCCGTCTATCTCGCTAGTATTTGCATGGCAATACATGTTTAACAATACTTATGGCATCATCAATCATTGGCTGGTCGATGTAACAGGTATCTTAGATAAAGCTCCGTTATGGTTTGACAATCCTGCATCAAGTTTTGCATTGGTCACTATTTTTGCGATTTGGCGTTACTTTCCATATGCATTTATTTCCTTTTTGGCGATATTGCAGACAATGGATGAAACGCTATATGAAGCCGCTGAAATCGATGGAGCAAATGCTTGGCAGAAATTTGTGAACATTACTTTACCTGCCATTCGACCTGTATTGATCACCATCGTGACATTGAGAACGATTTGGACATTCTATATGTTTAATGATGTTTATTTGTTAACTAAACAAGTGGATGTGATTGGGGTTTACTTATATGAGCAAGCTTTTTCTCAAAATGACATGGGACAAGCAGCCGCCATCTCTGTAGTTCTTTTTGTTATTTTGTTTACAGTTATTTTCTTCTCACGTAGAAAGGTGGATGTCACAAATGAAACGTAAAAGAAAAAACATGCTGAGCCGAACGTTGTTTTATATCTTACTAGTGCTGATCTTAGTTATATCTCTGTTTCCGTTTTTCATCATGTTGATGACATCGTTGAAACCGACTAATGAAGCGATCTCTTATAATCCAACTATACTGCCTGAAGTAGTAACGCTGGAACATTACCAAGATGTTTTTAACCCGTCTTTATTTCCGTTTTTAACGTATTTTAAAAACAGTATGATCGTTTCTTTCCTAGCAGCATTCATCTCTGTATTTATCGGGATTTTTGGAGCATATGCCATGTCGAAATTAAATTTCAAATTTAAATCCACAATGAATTCAGCTTTTTATACTGTGTACATGTTTTCAGGAATTCTATTGGTGGTCCCTTTATTTAAAATCATTTCATCGCTGGGACTATACAACACACGAACATCGATCATTATTGTGATGATCGTACAAACGTTGCCAACATCTATTTTTATGCTGAAAAGTTATTTTGATACGATTCCTAAAAGTATTGAAGAAGCAGCAATGATCGATGGATTGACGCGTGTACAGATCGTCTTTTATATTACTATTCCACTGGCGATATCAGGAATTGCATCTGTTTTCGTGTATGCCTTTATGGTTGCTTGGAACGATTATTTGTTTGCTTCTATATTTGTTTCCAGTTCAGAATTCTTCACCTTAACAGTAGGGTTAAACAGCTTGTTTGCGACTCCTGATTATGTTTGGGGGAGAATGATGGCTGCTTCCTTACTGACTGCATTACCTGTAGTCATCATGTATGCTTTATCTGAACGATTCATTAAGAAAAATTTAGTAGAAGGTGGAGTAAAAGGATAGAAACACCATAAGTTTCAATTGCTTGTATTGAAGGTTTTGTAGCCGAGATGTTAAAAAAAGAGCATGAATTTATCTCTCCATACAAAAAACCAGCCATCCGAACGATAATGTCGGATGGCTGGTTTATCTTATTTACTTAAAAAATTATGCCCATTCACCGTTACGGAAAACAGGAACAGTTGAACCGTCTGCTTTGATACCATCGATATTCATGTCTTTAGAACCAATCATAAAGTCTACATGAACAGTAGAGCGGTTTAAACCGGCTGCTTCCAATTCTTCTTCTGACATTTCAGTTCCGCCAATGATATTGAATGCGTAACCTGATCCCAATGCTAAGTGGTTTGAAGCATTTTCGTCAAATAAAGTATTGAAGAAAGTTAAGCCAGATTGAGAAATTGGAGATTGGTTAGGTACCAACGCCACTTCACCCAAACGTGCAGCTCCTTCATCTGTTTCGACTAAGCGTTTCAAAGTTTCTTCACCTTGAGCTGCAGTTACGTCCGTCACTTTTCCATCTTTGAAATGGAATTCCATATCTAAGATAGTAGTTCCAGCATAGCTTAATGGTTTTGTACTGCGAACTACACCATCCACACGATTAGCGTCTGGAGCAGTAAAAACTTCTTCAGTCGGCATATTTGCCATGAAACGTTCTCCGCGAGCATTTAAGCTTCCAGCACCTTCCCAACGGTGGCCAGCAGGTAATCCAACCGTTAAGTCAGTTCCTGGAGCGGTGTAGTGTAAAGCTGTAAATTGTTGCGCGTTCAATTCTTCAGCTTTTGTTTCTAAAGTCACATCTTTTTCGTTCCAAGTTGCTATAGGATCTTCATCGTAAATATGAACGGCTTTGAAGATAGCATCCCATAAAGCATCTACTTGTTCTTCCGTAGTGTCTAATTCTGGGAAGACTTTAGCTGCCCATTTAGCGCCTGAAGCTGCAGCAACGACCCAGCTCACTTTGTTGGCTTGAGTAGCTTTACGTTGTTCGATCATGGCTTTACCAGCTGCAGATTGATAAGCAGCGATTTTTTCTGCATCAATTCCTGCTAGAGCATCTGGGTCAGAAGAGCGAACGCTGATACGGCTAGCCCCTTTAGCAATGTGGTCTAAAGACTCATCGATTTTGTATTGTGGAATATCTGTCAGACGTTCCACTGGTGTGTTCATCATGACTTCACGGTTTACCACGTCATCTGCCCATTTGACAATGACTTCTGTAGCTCCTAAAGCATAAGCTTCTTTTGTAATCATACGAGCAAGTGAAGCTTGGTCTACATCAATAGATAAAACGACTGTATGCCCCTTTGATACATTTACTCCCGATTCTACAATCGCACGAGCATATTTTTGTAAGTTTTCTTCGAAATTTGGTAATACCATATTTTTATTCCTCCTGATTTTATTTCATATTCGTTGATATTCATACTGCACTTTCATATCATAGCATACGCAAATAACAAAACACAATTTGCTAACAAAAAAATTTCAACAGATTACAATGTTGTAACGAATGCGTGTTTGAAAGTCTTTCCGGTATTTTAGTGGAACACACTATGTTATAATATGAATAGAGAAAGGTTGACTTTCTAAAGAAAAACTTTCGTTATATTGGGAAGCAACTTGTTTTTATAGATGTACAAGTGATACAATAAACCTTGTGCTTTTGTGGCATTCATAAGTAGTTGAAAATGAAAATTTAAAAGAGATTATTGGTAGATTTCTTGATCGCTTTAGAAAGAATAATGGACTTTAGTTTTTTAAGTTGAAAAGCTATTGATTTGTAGACTGCTTTCTCTATCGTTTAAGAACTTTTTTTCATAGGTATTATAACCAGAAGGTAATACTGCATCCGGAACTATAACTGTTTCGTAAGAGTTTAAAGAATTTAGAGGTGAAAGATATGGCAAGAAAAAAGACCATTATGAAGTCCAGCATTCTGGATACAGCTTATGAAGTTGTCAGAACTGAGGGGTTTGATGGATTTACTGCACGCAATATTGCAAAAGAAATGAACTGTTCTACGCAACCGATTTACTTGGAATTCAAAAATATGGATGACTTGAAAAAAGAATTATTGGTAAGAATAAAAGCTCATTTGACGGAAACGATTTATGTCCAAGAAAGAATAGAAAAACCTGTTCTTAATGATGCTTTGAATTATCTGTACTTTGCAAAAGAAGAGTCTGTATTTTTTAAGGCGCTGTATTTGGAAAATCGCTTAGATGCTGAGCAAATTTTTGCTATTTCTCATGACGTGGTGTTAGATTCATTTGAAAATGATGAAAAAACTAAGGAATTGTCCAAAAGCGAAAAAGAAAAATTCTTCAGCTTATTTTGGGCTAGTGTGCATGGACTAGCATCTCTAATTGCTCAAGAATTGATTCCTTTTAATGAAGAAGAATTAATCGGTTATTTAAAACAATCCTTTAAAGGTTGCTTAAAAGTAATCTAAATAAAAAACCTCAACGTTTTTGACGTTGAGGTTTTTTTATTGAGCATTTACTTTTTCGACTAGAGCTTTGGCAAAGGCGTTTAACTTTTCGATATCTGCTTCTTCGGGATCTAAATCAACTTTGACACTTTCGGCACCCTGAACTGCTCCAGCTGCCTTAAGTTGTTCTGTAAAATCATCGACTGATTGACAAAATTTTTCATAAAAGGTATCTCCAGAACCGAAAGTCCCAAAAATTTTCCCCGTTAAATTTACATCAGCTAATTCCTCATAAAAGTCCACGATTTCATCGGGCAAATTCGCATCCGTTCCGTAAGTATAAGTAGCAACCAGACACAAGTCTACATCCAAAAAATCTTCGGGATCAGCTTGCATACTTTCTTCTACCTGAACCTCTACACCTAGTTCTTGTAATGTTTCCTCAACAATATCGACACATTGAGCGGTATTCCCCGTTAAACTCGCATAAACAATCATAGCACTGGTCACGTTTTTTTCATTCCTTTACGGTTAGATTCTCAAAATAGTATACCAAATTTTGAGGAGCAGTACCAATCAGAAAGAACACAAGGAACTCAATGACAAATGAGGTTTAATCGGCATAACGCGTTTTCCCATTGTTCAACCATGAATAGTTTAGGCCCATTATTAAACCACCACCAACATAATTTCCTAATGTCGCAAAAAAGATATTTGTTACAACAGCAGCAATTGTCATTCCCGGAACATTTCCACCGCTGGCAAAAAATGCCAGAGAGAAAGAAGAAAAGTTGGCAATAACGTGTTCAAAACCGAGAAAAGCAAAAATAAAGATCAGAAATACAATAGCTAATACTTTTCCTGCATCATCTTTCATTCGCATAGTAACAAAGAAAGCTATATTCACGACCATATTTGCAAATATCCCCTCAACAAATATTTGTAAGGGTGCTTTAGCCAATTTGCCTGAAACAGCAGTGATTAAGTAGTGGTCTATGGCAACATCATGGAAGACACCTGTATAAGATAAGGCCCAGCTAATCATAATAGCTCCAACAGCATTAAAAAGAATGCAAGTACCCAAAATACTCAATGCTTTTTTCCAAGGAAGAACTTTTCGATGTACAGCAGTTGTCATATACATCATATTAGAAGTACCCAATTCACCATTCAAATAAATGATCATGACTAATGACCAAGTGAACATAAAGGCATACCCGAATTTACCCCATCCTGGTGTTAAATGTTCAATAGAATTTCCCATACCGACTGCGATCCCAGTACCCAACGTTAAGTAAAAACACGCTAACATGGCTCGCATAATATAACGACCGATGCTCTTATCAAACAAGTCTGCTTTTTTTAAGATGCTTTTTTCGATGTCGCCCATCATACCAGTTGAAAAACCTTCTACTATATTTTTACTTTGCCCTACAGATGCTTCAGCTACCTTTTCTTCCACTTATTTTCATCTCCAATTTAATCAAATGATTTAATTCACAATGTTTATCATACATTATTTTAAATTAAAAAGAAATTCTTTGATTATAGATAATGTTTGAAATGTGAATTATTTTAGAATAACTTTGAATAAGAAGAAAAGACCTTAAAAAACTAACATAAAAGAGAAGGCTTCGACTGCATTTGTTTCGGCTTTTTTATTGTGAATTCCTTTACTAATACACATTTCCCAAAAAATTAAGAGAGTATGATTCTTATGCGCAAGACTAGATTTTGATTAAATCGTTGAACATCAAGGAGGGAAGCTCCATGATGAAGATTAGCGTTTGAACATCAAGGTTGAAAGCTCCATGATGAATGATAGTGAGGGACAAAGACTTGTGTTAAAATAAAAAAGATTGATAAGAGAGAACAGGGGGAAAGAGTGTGTTCAATTTTGAAGCTATTAAATCATTTACAGAAACAGACCGCGTTATTTATGATTACATCCTGCAGCATAAGGAAGAGATTTATTACATGCGTATTCGCGATTTGGCGGAAGCAGCTCATGTTTCTCCAGCATCCGTAGTTCGTTTGCTGAAAAAAAGCGGGTATGAAAGTTTTGCAGAGTTTAAGTCAGAAGTTCGCCGTCAGACGAAACAAAATCAGCAACAACCAGTATTTGATACAAAAGAAATTGTAGATGAATTTTTTAACCGAACACTAACCAAAGATTACAATCAGCAGTTAGACAAGGCCGTTGAACTAATACATAAATCCGGATTGGTCATTTTTTTCGGTATTGGGACATCCGGAATTCTAGCAGAATATGGTTCTCGACAATTTATTAATTTAGGGAAACGAACCTTTTTCGTAAAAGATCCATTTTACCCCATAAAAAACGCCAGTGAAGATTTTACAGAATCAGCTGCTATCATTTTATCGGTCTCAGGAGAAACGGAACAAGTTCTTGAACAAATGGAAGCCTTAAAAGAACAAGGCAGTAAGATTATCAGCATTACCAATACTTCGGGAAATACATTAGCTAAAAATTCGGATGTGAATTTAGCTTATCATCTCACGCCGGAATTGGTGGGAAAAGAAGTGAATATTACTTCTCAAGTGCCCGTTACTTATCTACTAGAGACTTTAGCACGAAAAAATTACACGAAGCGTAAACGAAAAGAATGAAACGTATTGTTTCAATATTGAAATATATTTCAAAAAACTGAAACCGGATTCTTTTTGTGAAAAGGTTATTGTGTTATGTAAAAAAACGGTTACAATAAAAAGTGTAAGAAAAGAAAAAGAGGTGAGGAAATGGAACACAAACAGTTAACGCCTTTTCCGGAAAACTTTCTGTGGGGATCGGCTTCGGCTGCCTATCAAGTAGAAGGTGCGATGGAAGAAGACGGAAAAGGACTTTCTGTCTGGGATGAATTTGTTAAGATTCCCGGCAAAACATTTAAAGGAACCACTGGGGAGGTGGCAGTAGATCATTATCATCGTTACAAGGAAGACGTACGATTGATGGCAGAACAAGGGTTGAAAGCTTACCGTTTTTCGGTAGCTTGGAGTCGTGTGATTCCAGATGGAGATGGGGAAATAAATGAAGAGGGGATTCAATTTTATGAAAATTTGATTGATGAACTGTTGGCACACAATATTGAACCAATCGTTACACTATACCATTGGGATATCCCACAAGCTTTACAAGATAAATACAAGGGCTGGGAATCTCGTCAAGTAATTGCAGATTTTACTCGTTATGCAACGATCTTATTTAAACGCTTTAATGGAAAAGTAAACTACTGGGTGACGTTAAATGAGCAAAATGTGTTTACATCGCATGGTTATATGATGGGAAGCCATCCGCCAGATGTAAAAGATCCAAAACGCTTTTATGAAGCCAATCACATTGCAAACTTAGCGAATGCTTCTGTCATTCAGGCTTTCCGTGAATTAGGGATTTCTGGGAAAATTGGTCCGAGTTTTGCTTATGGTCCAACGTATGCACTAGATTCTAGACCAGAAAACCAATTGGCAGCGGACAATAACGAAACGTTCAATGCCCATTTCTGGATGGACATTTATGTATTTGGGAAATATCCTAAACTAGCGTTGAAATGGTTAGAAGAAAATAACTGGGCACCTACAATCGAAACTGGGGACTATGAAATGTTGGCAAGTGGCAAGCCAGACTTTATGGGCTTAAACTATTACCGCAGCTCCACAGTTGAATTCAATCCTTTAGATGGTGTTGGCGAAGGAAAAATGAATACTACCGGAGAAAAAGGGTCTACTGAAGCAGGTGGGATTCCAGGATTGTACAAAGGAACGGATAATCCTTATGTAGAAAAAACCAACTGGGATTGGGACATTGATCCGACTGGTTTACGCATTGCTATGCGCCGTATCGACAGTCGTTATGACTTGCCGATATTAATTACGGAAAATGGACTGGGTGAATACGATACATTAGAAGAAGACGGTTCGATTCACGATACATATCGAATTGATTATTTAAAAGCCCACGTCAAAGCCATTCAAGAAACGATTTCTGATGGAGTAGATGTATTAGGGTACTGTACATGGAGTTACACAGATTTGTTGAGCTGGCTGAACGGTTACCAAAAACGGTATGGTTTCGTTTATGTAGACCGTGAAGAAAACGATGAAAAAGAACTCAAACGATACAAAAAAGATAGTTATTTTTGGTATAAAGAGGTTATTGATGCGAATGGATTAACAGATTAAAACATGCTCAAAACAATTTGATTTATTGGAGGAAACCAAATGGGGTTTATGGATAAATTTGAAAGCGTTTTAGAGAAGACTTTAGTGCCTTTATCAATCAAGTTAAACAGTCAACGCCATATCGGAGCGATCCGAGATGCATTTATTTTAGCTTTTCCATTAACAATGGCAGGTTCATTGATTTTACTATTAAATTTTGCGGTCTTATCACCAGATGGCTTTATCGCATCTCTGCTAAATTTAGACAGTATTTTTCCTAATTTAGCAGAAGCACAAAATATTTTTGCACCGGTTGTTCGAGGAACCAATGACGTATTGTCTATTTTCATCGTCTTTATGATTGCTCGGAACTTAACTGAAACATATAAACAAGATTCATTGTTAGGTGGATTAACAGCTATCGCTACATTCTTTATCTTGTATCCGCCTTATCAAAATGTGGAAGGCGCAAATTACTTAACAACTCAATTCATCGGTGCACAAGGGTTGTTTGTAGCGATGATTGTTGGATTACTGGTTGGTGAAATTTTTAGTCGTCTTTCATTGAACAAACGATTGAAAATTAAAATGCCAGAGCAAGTTCCGCCGGCTGTTGCTCGTTCTTTCTCAGTGTTGATTCCGATTATTTTGATTTTAATGCTCTTCTCTATTGTAAATTACGTTGTGGCACTATTTTTCCCAGATGGAATTAATGAATTGATTTACTCATTGATTCAAGCACCATTAACAAATATCGGAGGAAACGTTTTTGCCGTTATTATTTTGGCACTTGTTTCCAACTTGTTATGGGTATTGGGAATTCATGGTCCTAACACCATTGCAGCTATCCGTGATCCTATCTTCTCACCAATGGGAATTGAAAATTTAAATTACATTGCTGAAAAAGGAACGACTTGGGGTGTTCCTTACCCAATCAACTGGGGTTCTATGAATGATGGTTTTGGTAATTATGGTGGTAGCGGGATGACACTTGGTTTGTTGATTGCTATTTTCTTAGTGTCAAAACGAAAAGACTACCGTAATATTGCTAAATTATCCATTGCTCCAGGTTTGTTTAACATCAATGAGCCCGTTGTATTTGGACTTCCAATTGTGTTGAATCCAATTATGATCATTCCTTTTGTATTCACACCAATCATCAATATTTTAATCGGGTATTTCTTTACAGTTAGTGAAATTATACCGCCTATTGGTTACTCGGTCCCATGGACGACGCCAGGACCATTGATTCCGTTCTTGGGTACCGGAGGAAGTTGGGGAGCATTAGGCGTGGGGCTCTTGTGTCTAGGAGTTTCCGTTCTGACTTACATGCCGTTTGTTATGGCAACAAATAGAGCAGCTGTAAAAATGGAAGAAATGGATAACGCACAAGACACTACAAGCGCAAACGCTTAAAATTTGAAAAACTATCTGCCTCTGATTTATGGAGGCGGATAGTTTTTTGACGAAAAAGGAGATAAAATGATGAATACAGTTTGCTTCGACATCGGCGGAACGTATATCAAGTATGCCTTAGTGTCAAATATTGGAGAGATCTTGCAGCAAGATAAAGTAGAGACCCCTTATCAAAAAGATGCGTTCCAACAAGAGATAGCAGCGATCGTAAACCAATTTGCTCTCGATTATGAAGTGAATGCAGTCGCCATCAGTATGCCAGGGTACATCAATCCTGAAACGGGATACGCTGAAAGAGCGGGGGCTTTAGTTTATTTGGATCACATGAATTTGATCGAGTTACTGAGTGAAAAAATCACGCTGCCGATTTATATCGAAAATGATGCTAACTGTGCAGCTTTAGCTGAGCGGTATTCAGGAAGTGCTCAAGGGATTGATAACTTTATCGTCATGACCATTGGCACCGGAATCGGAACAGCTTTGTTTTTAAACGGAAGTCTCTTTCGGGGAGCCAGTTTTAAAGCTGGTGAATATGGCCATTCCCGAATCAACTATCAACAGCAGCCGCATGCTACCATGCACGATATATTTTCTACTCGCGTTCTCGTCAAACGGTATAAGCAGCTTCTAGGCATAAGCAGTACGGAACACGTAACAGGTGAAGCTGTTTTTGAAGCTGCTCGAAAAAACCCAGCAGTGGAAGCACTTTTAACTGAATGGGTACAGTGGATATGTGTGGGAATCTATAATTTAGCTTGCACTTTAAATCCTGATAAACTATTAATTGGCGGCGGTGTTAGTGCCAACCCTGAACTAATTCCAAGGATTCAAGCACAAATGAAACACGTTGATGAGCGTTGGGTGACTGATTTTAATGTTCCAATTGAACCATGCCGCTATTTGAACGATGCTGGAATCTTAGGAGCCTATTATTTTGCTGCACAGCAACAAACAATCAAACCAGTAGAGGAGAAATAAGATGGCTATTTTAACCGGATCTTTTCAATCAAAGGAATTAATCAGAAAAGTCAGCTTCACTGCCATTATTCCTACAACCACTCGTTCAATTTATGAACCTGAGAATGCTGAATCTGACAATAAAGATGAGCCTTTAAAAACGGTGTATTTATTGCATGGATGGGACGGAAATCATGAAGACTGGCTGCACAACACACGAATCGCCGAACTGGCGATAAAATACCACATCGCTATCTTTATGCCAGATGGACAGAATAGTTTCTATGTGGACCAGCCGAATGGAGATCATTTTGGAAAATTTATCGGAGAAGAATTTGTTCATGAGACCCGCAAATTATTTCATTTGTCGGATAAAAGAGAAGATACAACGATTGGCGGATTATCGATGGGTGGTTATGGGGCGCTGAGAAATGGTTTCTACTACCCCAAAACGTTCGGCAATATTTTAGCGTTCTCAAGTAAAATTTTTACAAAACGCTCATCTTCAGATATTGTTTTTGACCAGCCAATCTCTCGGCGGTACCAAACGTTGATTAAGGGAGAGACCACAGCCGCTTTACCTGATGATATGGATATCGAAGAATTAGCGGTAAAAGTTTTTGAATCAAAAGAGGGCAATCCAAGACTCTATTTATCTTGCGGGACGGAAGATAGCTTGATTGACGAACAAAGAAGTTTCCATTGCTTCTTAAGAGAACACGATTATGCACATGAATGTATTGAAGCCCCAGGCGTCCATAACTGGGATTATTGGAATACCAGTATTGAACAAGGACTGGAATGGCTGTATGGGAATGCGGAAAAGTAATCATTAAAGAATTGGGAAGAGCCGTTGTGGTCAATGGATAGTTGACCACAACGGCTCTTTTTTTAAGATGTGTATTAATTTGTATTTACAAATTAATACACATCTCTTTACAGTTATTTTGAAAGGGGTTACAATAAAAATGTAAAAAAGATACAAAGGAGGAAGAAAGAATGGAAGATAGTAAATGGGTCATGTGGCTAGGGAATTTTGCAGCTAAGGTAAACAGTTACAAATACATTATTGCGATCAAAAATGCTTTTACGATGTTATTGCCAGTCATTATCACTGGTGCATTTGCCACTTTGGTTTCAAATATGGTATTTGGAACTACGAGTGGTCTAGCCGCTGTTAACGGTTTTGGATTTTTGGAGAATTTAAAACCGATCACTGATTCAATCAGCTATGCAACGTTAAATTTTTTGACAATCAGTGCAGTGTTTTTAATTGGGATGGAGCTAGGGAAGCTAAACAACTTAAAAGGTTTTTTTCCCGGATTACTAGCTGTTATCAGTTACATAGCCGTTATCCCCAAAACAATTGATGCCTTAGTCAATGAAGAGCCGGTTGCTGTAGTAGACGTAATTGCTAAACAGTACACGAATAGTTCAGGTTTATTTTTAGGAATGTTTATTGCTATTTTATCGATTGAATTATTTAGCTGGTTGCAGAGACAAGACAAATTAACCATTCATATGCCGGACTCTGTGCCATCTAATGTTTCTGCCAGCTTCTCAGCATTGATTCCTACTATTTTGACTATCACAGCTATCGCTACATTAGGATTTATTGTATTGGCTGTTACAGGAATGTCACTATATGACATTATTTATACGATTGTTCAAGAACCGTTGTCCAACTTGGTTTCGGGACTACCGGGCATATTATTGCTGATGTTTGTTTCTCAAGTTTTTTGGGTGATAGGGATTCATGGGAATCAAATCATCAAACCAATCCGTGAACCGATTTTATTAGCTGCAATCGCAGAAAATACAGCTGCTTTTGAAGCTGGAGAAGCTATTCCAAATATTATCAACATGCCTTTCTGGGATATCTATATGAGTATTGGTGGATCTGGTGTGACTTTTGGATTACTGATTGCTATTTTCATTGTCAGTAAGCGTGAAGACTACCGTTCTATTTCTAAATTATCGCTAGCACCAGGATTGTTCAATATTAACGAACCAATGATTTTTGGATTACCCATCATGTTAAACCCGGTAATGGCGATTCCATTTATTATTACGCCTTTAGTTACTGGAGTCATTGGCTATTTTGCAACAGCTATTGGATTTGCAGGACCAGCAGTCGTGATGATTCCATGGACAACGCCACCAATCATCAGTGCTTACCTTGCAACAGCAGGTAGTCTTGGAGCTGTTGCGACACAGTTGATTTGTATCGTTGTGGCGACTTTGATTTACTTGCCATTTGTAAAAGCTTCAAATGTGACAAAAGCAGTAGCAGACTAAACTTAGAGGAGAGATTTCGTGATTAAAACAATACCAGAAGATTTTATCGTTGGAGCAGCATCATCCGCATGGCAAACAGAAGGCTGGAAAGGCAAAAAAGAAGGACAAGATTCCTACTTAGATACGTGGTACAAGAATGAACGCCACGTTTGGCATGATGGATACGGACCAGGGGTAGCGACAAACTTTTATGAACGATACGCAGAAGACGTTGCCTACATGAAAGAGATCGGCTTGACTCATTACCGGACCTCTATCAATTGGTCTCGCTTCTTTACCAATTATGAAACTTTTGAAGTAGATGAAGAGTATGCACAACACGTGAGCGACTTGATTGATACTTTACTGGATGCTGGTGTTGAACCGATGTTGTGTCTGGAACATTATGAATTGCCGACTACCTTACAGGAAAAGTACGATGGTTGGAGTTCGAAAAAAGTCGTTGAATTATTTGTCGGTTACGCCGAAATCGCCTTTGAACGGTACGCTGATCGAGTAAAGAGCTGGTTTACATTCAACGAACCGATCGTAATCCAAACACGTGTGTATTTAGACGCGATCCGTTACCCCCATGAACAAGATACGCGCAAATGGATGCAATGGAATCACCACAAAGTTTTAGCTACAGCAAAAGTGGTCGAATTGTACCACCGAAAAAAATACGATGGAGAAATCGGTGTCGTTTTGAATCCAGAAGTGACGTATCCACGTTCTTCTTCGCTTGCGGACAAAAAAGCAGCTGACATGTATGACTTATTCTATAACCGAGTCTTTATGGATCCATTGGTAAAAGGTGAATATTCGGAAGACTTGTTCCAAGTGATGGCCTTACACGACATTACTTTTGATTACACACAAGAGGAGCTTACTATTATCAAAGAAAATACAGTGGATTACTTAGGTGTGAATTTGTACTTTCCGCATCGTGTCCAAGCACCTAAGCATCAGTGGAATGAAAATACTCCATTCCATCCTGCCTATTACTTTGATCCGTTTGAATTACCTGGTCGTCGGATGAACAAATCACGCGGTTGGGAGATCTATCCACAAATCGTCTACGATATGGGAATGCGTTTAAAAGAGGAATATGGGAATATTCCATGGATCCTGACTGAAAACGGAATGGGCATTGAAGATGAAGAACGTTTCATGAACGAAGAAGGAGTTGTTCAAGACGATTACCGCATTGAATTTGTCAGCGAACATATCAGCCGCTTATTAGATGTGCGCGAAGCGGGTTCGAATTGTAGAGGGTACATGCTGTGGGCCTTTACAGATTGCGTTTCGCCTATGAATGCCTTTAAGAACCGTTATGGATTGGTACGGATTGATCTAGAAAACAATCGCGACCGTTCGTTAAAAAAATCGGCTTTTTGGTATAAAGAAATGATTGCACAACGTCAATTGGTTCTCCCGGATGAGCCTGAATTTAAATAGCGCAAATAAAAAAAAGAGTTGATTCTGTCAACTCTTTTTTATTCCTTTAAATTTGACTATACAATTTAGTTCACTGATATGTATAAGTAGACAGCTTCGTGCTATACTAAATAAGAATTCCCGTTATCTTATGAGGTAGGTGAAAAGTGGTGGCAAAATACAAAGAAGTCGCAAATGAAATTCGAAAACGTATCAAAAACGGGACATACCCCATTGAAGACCGAATGCCTGACCAAACGACATTGGCAAAAGAATTCCAAACGAGTCGCGTGACTATTAAAAAAGCGTTAGATCTGCTGACAGTTGTCGGTTTGATTTATACGATTCAAGGTTCTGGAACGTACATCAAACAGAACGCCCTCCAATTAGCAGAATCCAGTATCCGCATTGGACAAAATGTTGGTCTAACTGCTCATGTGGACGAAAGCATGGAATTGGAAAACAAAACGTTGAAATTCGATGTGCGTTTTCCGACAGAAGAAGAGTGCGAACAATTGCTGCTCAAAAAAGAAGATCCGGTATATGAAATTGAAAGGTTGCGTATTTTGAACAATCAGCCTTATTCTTTGGAACATTCGATCTTGCCGCTGACTCTTGTTCCAGGGGTGACTCAAGAGGTCTTGCAGCAATCTATGTATGACTACATTCGGAATGAATTAGGGATCGTATTTGGCGAAAATCGGCAAACGATTCGAGCCGCTCAACCGGATGAATTGGATAAGGAATACTTAAACTGTTCAGAAGACGAACCGGTCCTAGAAGTGAGTAAAGTGATGTTCACTTCAAGTGGCATACCTTTGGAATATTCTAAAGTTCGACACCGATTTGACATGGTGGAGATGTCTTTCGTGAATCTCAATACAGAACTATAGTAAGCGTATTTATAGGCTTTTGGGATAAATAACAGACAGAGTTACCCTTCACAATCTGTGAAAATGCGTTATAATAGTAAGGAATGGACAGTGTAAAAAATAGAAATGAGGAATATAAGTGATTACATTAAAGTCAGCACGTGAAATTGATGCAATGGATGAGTCCGGTACTTTACTAGCGAACATGCATATTGCATTGCGTGATTTTATTAAACCTGGGATTACTAGTTGGGACATTGAAGAATTTTGCCATAAATTTATTATTGATAATGGAGCTATTCCAGAGCAAATTGGTTTTGAAGGATATGAATACGCAACTTGTGTCAGCATCAATGATGAAATTTGTCATGGTTTTCCGCGTAAAGAGAAATTAAAAGATGGAGATCTGATCAAAGTGGATACGGTTATCAATTTGAAAGGGGCTTTGAGCGACTCTTGTTGGAGTTACATTGTTGGAGAGTCTACTCCTGAGTTGGACAAATTGATGGAAGTAACTCTTACAGCTTTATACAAAGGAATCGAGCAAGCACAAGTTGGAAACCGCATCGGTGACATCGGTCATGCAATTCAATCTTATGTAGAACCTGAAGGCTTTTCAGTCGTACGTGAATTTATCGGTCATGGAATTGGACCAACACTTCATGAAGCCCCATCTGTACCTCACTATGGTGAAGCAGGTAAAGGCTTGCGTTTGAAAGAAGGAATGGTCATTACGATCGAACCCATGATCAATACTGGTACATGGAAATCGAAAATGGACAACAACGGTTGGACAGCGCGCACAGAAGACGGCGGAATCAGCTGCCAATTCGAGCACACATTAGCGATCACGAAAGACGGTCCACGCATTTTAACTTCTCAAGGGGATCAATAAATAAACTAGCATCATCATTAGTCGAATTCATTGACTGGTGATGATGTTTTTTGTTTAGTGAGGAGAAAGCTAGAGTTGTGAGAAAGGTTAGATGTTCCAATTTCCAGTAAAAAAGACAAAACAGGAACGCAAAATCAATTTAGGCAGGTTATTCATCAAGTGAGCATGGAATTGTTTCCCACTTGATGAATAAAGTGGGTTTACTCATTAAGTGGCATTAAAAGAAGTACTCACTTGACTAATAAAGCAGGTTTATTCATCAAGTGAACATTGAAAGAAGACTCACTTGAAGAATAAATTAAAATAACAACGCCACTGGTTGTCTCAAAGCCACTGTATTACTGTTCCAACAGAGTTTAAGGATAGAGTAATAAGAAATATCTTATGTTTCGTGAATAAATGTCCGCAAAAGCCCCCTTTAGCCCCCTTTGAACCACTTGCAGCCTAAATTCGTAACTATGCGTGGATATAAAAAATGCACCTGAAAATTAAGTGTTAGCCTAACTTTCGGTGGAGCGTTACCGATTCAGTTCAATCCTATTTAATACAATCACAAGAACGAGTGTGACTAAACTACTGACCCTGAAGAGCAGATAGAAGAACCTTTTCATAATTGTTTGGTATAATACAGTACGATAATGAAAAAGGAGTAAATTATGAAAAATCGTTTATGGTATGTAGATTTAATTCGCATCACGTCCATTTTTTTAGTCATTGTTGTCCATGTTTCATCCAGCAATTTTGATTGGTACCAAATCAATTCGATGGAATGGCAGACATTAAATGCTTTTGATGCGGTAGCACGTATTTGTGTGCCGTTATTTGTGATGATCAGTGGAATATTTTTCTTAGAACCCACAAAAGAAATTGGGATCAGAAAATTGTACCGCAAAAATATCTGGCGGATCGTACGTGTATTCCTTTTCTGGTCGTCTTTCTATGCTGTTTTTATGGCGTTTTATCCGTTTCAGTCATTTTCTGCAGACCAAGTGAGTGAAACAATCGACCGCTTTATTGAAGGGCATTTTCATTTGTGGTTTTTATTTCGGATTGTGGAATTGTATATTATGACGCCTTTTTTACGCAAAATAGCGGAAGAAAAGAAATTAATGCAATACATAATGGCGTATTGTTTCGTGCTAGGTTTTCTCATTCCGACAATTCGACAGTTTCCGATTGGCTCAACAGTCACTATCGCCGATGACTGGATAAATCTGGACATTACGTTTGGTTATGTCGGATATTTCTTTGCGGGAAGTTATTTGCACCGCTATGGAGTAACACCGAAAGTAAAGCGCTGGATCTATGGATTGGGAATTGTGGGGCTGTTAGTAACCTTGTTCGGAACCAGCTATTTATCTTTAGAAGCCGGAAAACCAGTAGGGTGGTTGTTTGAATATTTGACACCGAATGTCATGATGACCAGTATCGCTGTTTTTGTGTGGTTCAAAGAAACTTTTAACAATCGTGTTTTTTCTGAAACAGCTAGAAAATGGATCAAGGAATTCTCCGATATTTCCTTTGGGGTTTATTTGAGCCATGTATTGATCATCTTTCTGTTGAACTCAGCTAACATAGATACCCAATTGTTGAACCCCTTGATTTCGGTTCCTTTATTAGTATTACTTGTGGCAGCTTTGGGTTATGTTGTCGTGAAAATGCTGATCAAAATACCTGGACTCAAAAAATGGATTTTATAGAACAATGCTAAAAGCAGTGGCTCAGGAGAGGACTTTTTCAGGTAAAGAGTGGTATACTATAATGGAAAACGATTTCAAAAATATAGTGAAGCGGAGGAAGACAAGTGAAAAAAATCAACATAGGACAATCAAGATTAATGGCATCCGAAATTTCCCTTGGTATTATGCGTATGAACACTTTGTCCAATGAAGAAGCTAAAACAGTCATTGAGACTGCTATTCATGAAGGTATTGATTATTTTGATCATGCCGATATTTATGGTCGCGGAGATTCGGAACAGATTTTTGGACAAGCCTTTAAAGAGTTGGGGATCTCGCGGGACAAAGTTTTGCTGCAAACGAAAACTGGAATCGTTCCAGGAGTGATGTTTGATTTTTCAAAAGAACACATCATTGAATCTGTAGAAGCTAGTTTGAAACGTCTTCAGACAGATTATGTCGACACATTACTGTTGCATCGTCCCGATACGTTAGTAGAACCAGAGGAAGTAGCAGCTGCTTTTGACGAACTGGAAAAAGCGGGAAAAGTGCGCTATTTTGGTGTCAGCAACCAAAATCCGCTTCAAATTGAACTGCTCAAAAAAACAGTTGAACAACCTCTGATTGCTAATCAGTTGCAGTTGAGCATTACGCATGCACCCATGATTGATGCTGGCTTTAACGTCAATATGGTCAATGAAGCGTCCGTAGTTCACGATGGTGGTATTTTGGAATACAGTCGACTAAATGATATGACCATCCAACCCTGGTCGCCATTCCAAGCAGGTAATGGGAAGAAAGGCTTATTCTTTGATCACCCAGATTATCCAGAGCTAAATCAGTTGATCAATGAAATGGCCGCTGAAAAGGCTGTGGCTCGCGAAGCTATTGCTGTTGCTTGGTTGTTGCGTCATCCAGCACGAATGCAGCCGATTGTGGGAAGCATGAATCCGGATCGTATCAAAGCTATTTGCCAAGCGTCAGAAATCACCTTGACTCGTGAAGAGTGGTATAAATTGTATAAGAGTACTGGGAAAGTTTTACCATAAACTGCAGGAGCCATCATCTGAATTGGGATGATGGCTTTGTACTCGCTAGAAATCCGTCTAGTTCATAATGACAGTTACAGCAAGTTGAGGATTATTAAGTAGAAGCAGTCTATCTCACAATAGCGCTGACAGCAAGTTGAGGATTATTAAGTAGAAGCAGTCTATCTCACAATAGCGCTGGTAGAAGTGTGAGGTTTATGAGCTAGAAGCCGTCTATCGAGCAATTGTGTACCCATTTGATCAAAAGAGTTTATCTTCTAAGTGAGTAGTGTAATAGAATAAAAAAATGCCCCATTCGCTGATGTAATGTTCATCAGCGAATGGGGCATTTCAGTTATTATTCTGCATAACCATTCGGGTTGTTATTTTGCCATTTCCAAGAGTCACGGCACATGTCTTCTAAAGACAATTCCGCTTTCCAGTCTAACTCAGTGGCAGCTTTAGTTGCATCAGAGTAACACGTTCCAATGTCACCAGGACGTCTTTCAACGATTTCGTAAGGCACTTTTTGACCAGTGGCTTTTTCGAAGTTGTTTACAACATCAAGCACACTATATCCCACACCGGTTCCTAAGTTATAAGCTTCAATTTGTTCTGTTTCTAACACTTTTTTAACAGCTTTTAAATGACCTTTTGCCAAATCAACTACGTGAATGTAGTCGCGGACACCTGTACCGTCAGGAGTATCGTAGTCATCTCCGAATACACTTAAGTGATCACGTTTGCCAACAGCCACTTGAGTGATGTACGGCATTAAATTATTTGGAATTCCATTTGGATCTTCACCAATACGGCCGCTTTCGTGTGCTCCGATTGGGTTGAAGTAACGAAGAAGCGCGATGCTCCAAGAATGATCTGCAGCATACACGTCTTGTAGGATTTGTTCAATCATCATTTTTGTTGTCCCATATGGATTTGTTGTACTTAATGGCAAGTCTTCTGTAAGTGGAGAAACATTGTTCATTCCATAAACGGTTGCAGATGAACTGAACACGATTTTCTTCACATTGTATTGTGCCATCAATTCGCACAATACAAAAGTACCCGTTAAGTTATTGTGGTAGTATTTCAAAGGTTCGGCAACCGATTCGCCGACTGCTTTGTAACCCGCAAAGTGGATCACTGCTTCAATAGCGTTCTCTTTAAAGACAGGTTCCAATGCTTCTTTGTCTAAAATATTTGCTTCGTAAAATTTGAAGCCTTTACCCGTAAGTTCTTTGATGCGATTTAAGACTTCTGGTTTGCTGTTTGAGTAGTCATCTACAATGACTACTTCATAATTTGCATTCAATAATTCTACTACTGTATGGCTGCCGATATAACCAGCACCGCCTGTAACTAAAATTGACATAAATTAGCCTTCTTTCTTAAGTTGGTTTCTTTAATTTAAAAGGTTCTTTCATCTGTTTTATTTTATCACACAAACTATTTTCTTGATAGTTTAGAATGGAATGTCTATTTTTTCGACATGATTTACTGAAGCAACTTTTGGTAAAGAGCGACAGTATTGTTGTAGAAACGAGGAAGAGAAAACTGATCGGAAGCTAACTGATACACTTTCTCACCTTTAGCTTTTAAGTCATTTTGTTCCCAAGCGTTATAAGCTTCGTTTAAAGCTTCTGTTAGAGAACTGACTGAGTGGGCCGGAATACACCAGCCATAACTGCTATCTGGCAGTAATCGTTGGATATCGCCAACATTCGTAGCGATAAATGGGACTTTTTGTTTAGCCGATTCCAGCAGAACTAAAGGGAAGCCTTCATTGTAAGAAGCTAAAACTGTCAAATCAGATTGAGCAATTTGTGTTTCAACTTGTCCGGAATCCAAAAATCCATGAAATTGGACTTGTTTTTGCAAGTTCAATTCTTGAACCATTTGCTCAAGTGTAGGTTTTAATTCACCATCGCCAACTAAATGCAAATTGAAATCCATAAATTGAGCAGCGGCTAAACTCTTCAACAAGACTTCGTGTCCTTTAATAGGATGCAAGCGAGCAACACAAGTTAAAGTAAATACCTCATTTTTAGACTTTCGTTCGACTTCATCCGTTTCAAATTGAATTCCATTATAAATAATAGTCATATTGTCTTTTTTTACTCCCAAATCAAGTAAAGGTCGTTCTAAACTGTCAGATACCAGTATTAAATAATCTGCTTTTTTCAGGCTCGCGATATTTAATTTAGTGAAAATAGTCCCTTTTAATCCTTGATTCATGAAATCAAGAGTAGGGTCACTGTGGACAGTAGTCACCCAAATGGAAGGAATTTTTTTATGGATAGCGGCAAACATAAAATTCGCACGCGCGCCATGCGTGTGCACAATATCAAAAGAACCTTCTATAATAAATTGAGCCATTCGTTTTAGAATAGATAAATCATAACGCGATTTCTGTTCAATCCTGTGGACAGTAATACCTAATTTTGTTGCTTCTTCAGCGATGATACCATTCTCTAAGACAAGTAGCTCAGCCGTTGCTGAATCAAATTGAGAGAGCAACGACAGGATATGGTTTTTACCGCCACCATTCTCTAAACCTGCATTTACGTGTAGTACTTTCATAGATAGTTAACCTCATTTATCATCAATTTTAATCTCTTTATTTTCACAAAAAAACTGAACAAAGTTATGTTCAGTTTTAGGATTGTTTATTGCGAAGCTGTTTTTTCTCTTGCTTGACTTCATGCAAAAAGTGAGGCAAAGCCATCATCCGCTTGATACGGTAAGGCTGTTTGATCAAACGATACAGCCACTCGATATTTAATTGGATAAATATTTTTGGTGATCGTTTGGACTTGCCAGACAAAACATCAAAGCTGCCGCCAACGCCCATTAGTAACCCTTTTGAAGCAGTTTGCAAGTATTGATGAATCCATTGCTCTTGTCTCGGATAGCCGGTTGCAACAAATACCATATCAGGTTCAGTTTGTTGAATTTGTTCAATAATCGATGTATCGGACAAATCAAAGTAGCCATTTCTTGCTCCAACTAAATGAATAGAAGGATAGCGTTCTTGAACTTTTTGAACAGTACTTTGTAAAACGTCCTCTTTTGCACCTAATAAGTAAACACGGCTGCCATTTTTATCCGCTTCTTCAAGCAAACTGATCATTAAATCATATCCTGCGACGCGTTCTACAATAGGCGTTCCTAATATTTTTGAGCCCTTGATGATGCCGATACCATCCGCTATGACATAGTCCGCTTCTTTTACTAGCAACATATAAGAGGAATCTTTTTTTGCGTACATCACGATTTCTGGATTCGCTGTGACGACAAATGTTTTTTTGTTTTGATGGATCCGTTTCATTAATTCTTTGAGGAGTGTGCCTTTAGTTTTATTATCAAAAGAAACCCCTAATACCGATACTTTTTTATGCTCCATATTCCCTAATCATCCTTAACACGTTTACTAGTCTAACTTTTTATTTATCATACCATTGAAGTAGCTTAGAGATAAAGTAAAGATTCCTTTTTTATTAAACTGAAAATAAGGTATAAATCCTTTTGTGCAAATGAACTTTCAAATGAAAGTTATCCACTTTAGTATAACGGAAAAAGAAAGAAAAAAACTTTTTTTTGTATGATTATAATCCGTAAGCATATTTTACTTAGGGTTGAACAATAGAATAACGCCTCATGTATATAACAATTCTCTAGAGTTTACCGAGAAACTCTTAAGAAAACTGTAATGTTTGGACTGTAAGATTATGCTATAATAGGCAAGTCATTGCAACAGTCAGCAGGAAAGGATAGACCTATGAGCAAAGTATCTATTATTATGCCTATTTATAACGTGGCTGAACAATTAAAAAATGCCATTCAATGCGCGTTAAATCAAACGTACCACAATATCGAGCTGATATTAGTGAATGATGGTTCAACTGATGAATCTGGAGCTATTTGCGATCATTACCAACAAGAAGATACGCGAATCACAGTCATTCACCAAAAAAATGCGGGTTCAGGTTATGCCAGAAATGCAGGTCTTAATGCAGCTGTTGGAGAATATATTTACTTCGCTGATCCTGATGATTACTTTGAAGAAACCTTGATTGAAGAAACTGTTGCAAAAGCTGAAGAGACCAATGCAAATATGGTGGTATTTGGTTACATTAACGAAACGATCAATAAAGCTGGGGATGTCCATCAAGTAGAGCAGCTGCCTCTATTAAGCGGGAAACTTTCTAAAGAAGACTTCAGAGAACAGTTTCGAAAACACTATGCTCTGTCTCCGTATGCGTTATGGAATAAATTGTATCGACGTGAATATTTAGAACAACGCCATTGCCGGTTTACAAATCAAAAAGTAGGACAAGATGCTTTATTCAACCAACAGGTAGGCTATGATCTAGAGGATGTAGTCTATCACCAAAAAGCGTATTACCATTATGTATTTCGAGAAGGCTCAGCGGTCAATCGCTATCGAAAAGAACGGTTTTCATATGAATACAACATTGCAAACCATTTTGAAAAATGGATGCAGCACTGGGAAAAAGAACAGCAGTATGCAGATCTGGTTCATAAAGAATACTGGGGTGCTCTCTATTTGGAATTAAGCAATTTGGCATGGAAAGATTGCCCGTTAAGTACTAGTGAAAAAGTGGAACGAGTAGAAGAGATTATGAGTGACTCGAAAATCAATCTGGCAGTGTCAGAATTTAACGTAGAAGAGGAATCGAATGCGTTTGTAAAATTACTGATCAAATTATTAAAAAAAGAACGTTATTTTAGTGCGTTACAAGTGATGCATTTAAGGGTAGTGGTGGGGAAGAATTTCCAAACCAGCTTTAAATGGATCAAAGAAAAATTTAGCTAAGGCAATAAGGAGAAGATCATTGATGGGAATGGCTGATGAATTTAAGAAAGGTGTTTTTTACAGCGCTTTGGGAAAATATTCCAACGTTGTGATTCAGCTGGTAGTAACGGCAATTTTATCAAGAATTTTGACTCCTCAAGAGTATGGAATCGTGGCGGTAGTAAATGTTTTTTTGATCTTTTTCCAAATGTTGGCTGATTTCGGAATAGGGCCAGCCATTATTCAAAATAAAACCTTAACAAAGTATGAAATAAACAGTATTTTTGGATTTTCTATTTATTTAGCCTTATTCTTAGGAATTGTGTTTGTCTTCCTAGGCTATCCCATTAGTATTTTTTACAGCAATCAAGTGTACATACCCATTAGCATGGTATTAGCCGTTTGTTTGTTTTTTTATGGCGTATTAGTGGTCCCGCAATCGATATTGCTGCGCGAAAAAAAATTCAGTACCGTAAACATGGTCACTATCTTAGCAAATGTAGCTTCAGGAGTAGTCTCAATCGTTTTGGCATTTAATGGATTCAGTTATTATGCATTGATTATCAGCAATACTGTCAAAGCGGCTTTATTATTTGTTGTCTTTTATTTTAAAACAGATATCAACCCTCAATTCAAATTAGATACCAGTCCGTTAAAAAAGATATTCAGTTTCTCTAAAAATCAGTTTCTGTTTAATTTTATCAATTATTTTTCAAGAAATCTGGACAGTATGCTGATTGGGCGTTACTTTTCAGCTAGTGCGCTAGCTTTTTACGATAAAGCTTATCAGGTATCATTGTATCCCAATCAAATATTGACCAACGTGATTTCACCTGTTATCCAACCGATCATGTCGGAGTATGAAACGGATTTGCAAAAAATCAAAACGGTCTACTTAAAAATTACGACTATTTTAGCTTCCATTGGACTTCCTTTGTCAGTCTTTTTATTCTTTAATGCGAGCGAAATCATTTTATTTTTATTTGGAGATCAATGGAGTGGAAGTGTGCTTCCTTTTCAAATTTTAGCTGTTTCTGTGTGGGTGCAAATGATATCCAGCAGTACAGGGGCTATCTTCCAATCCGCTAACCGGACCGATTTATTGCTGCTTTCTGGAATTTTATCAGCCATTGTGACAGTCTCCGCTATTTTCATCGGGATCTTTGCTGGTAAGATAGAATATGTGGCTTTAATGGTCATTATCGCTTTTTCAATCAATTTTGTTCAAACCATTTATCTCCTGATGTATCGATTATTTCAAACAAACTTTACAGAAGTCATCAAAGCTTTAGTAAAGCCACTGATTATGGCTGCGCTCCAAATGGTATTCTTTTTCTTCATGCCCGAATTGCCTTTTGTGAACTTTATTAATCTTCTTATCTACGGGTCAGCTTTTGTAGTGTTATTTGGAATCGGGTTGATGGTTACGGGGCAAATGAAATTACTTAAAGATGTATTAGTGAAAGGAAAAAAGTAATGGTAGAATATCCTTTAGTTTCAGTGATTGTACCAGTATACAATGTAGAAGTTTATATAGAAGACTGTCTTCAATCAATCATTGACCAAACGTATCAACAATTAGAAATCATTGTCATTGATGATGGCAGTACCGACAACAGCAATCAAAAAGTACAACCTTATTTATCAGATAAGCGAGTTCAGCTGATTACGCAAGCCAATAAAGGATTGTCTGGGGCAAGAAATACCGGATTGGGAATAGCGATTGGAAAATACGTACTGTTTGTAGATTCAGATGATTACATTCAATTGAATACTATAGAAGAAACTGTAAAGTATCTTGAAAAAAATCAATTGGATTTGATTCGTTTTAATGGTAAGGCGTTTCTTGACGAGCTGAACGAACCTATTGAACAAAATTCTTATGATTTTAGTCATCGTTTACAAGAGGACATAATTTACACAAATAATTTGTTTAAAGCCAATCGTCGAACTTTTGTATCCCCAGTGTATTTATATATAATAAGAAGAGAAGTCCTTGAAAAAAACAACATTCGCTTTTATGAGGGTATTTTACATGAAGATGAGTTGTTCACGACACAAGTTTTTGTAGCTATTCATTCAATGATGTACATGAATCATTATTATTACAATAGACGTTATCGTGAAAATTCTATAATGACCAATCAAAGTAATGAAAGACTGAAACGAACGTTTGATTCTTACGCAGTCATCTATAAAGAATTAGAGAAGATGTACTTTCAAAACAACTATTCAAAAGAACAGAAGAAACTGATAAAACGCCAAATGTTGTCGATCTATAATGGACTGAAAGAGAATCCAGTAGGACCTGCCAGTAAAAATAAAAAAATGGCACAAATCAAAACAGTCACTTGGAAAGATAAAAGTTATCTGACTCTGCAAAAACTACGAAATAAAATATCAAAATAAAAAAGCAGAGGCTGGGGTTTTGTCCCAGCCTCTGCTTTAAATTTATAACGAATAATATCAAGAAGCATCAACAGAATATATAATATAACTAAACGTTTTTTTATACTTTACTGGCGACTACTAATAAAAATAATCAGTTAATTATGCTTACTTTTTTTTATTTCTTAGTTCTAAAATGAAATGATGTAAAACCATCATCCTGCCAATTCGTGACGGTTGTTTGTTCAGGCGATAAAACCATTCAAGATGAAACCTAAGAAAAAATTTTAGAGCTCGTTTAGTTTTTTCAGAAAGCACATCAAAGCTTATACCAACACCCCTTAATAAACCTTCAGTAGCAGTAGTCATATATTGTTGAACCCATTGCTCTTGTTTTGGAAACCCCAAAGCAACAAAATACTATATCAGGGTTAGTATATTGAATTTTGTCAATAATAGATTGATCTGAGAAGTCAAAGTAACCATTATGTGAACCAACGATATTAATGGGAGGATAGATTTGTTTCACTTTTTTATTGTTTTAACAGATACTTTTTCTGTAGCAACTAAAAAAGAAACCTTCAACTTATGCTGATTTGCTTTATTAAGTAAATTGAGCATTAATTCATATCCTGCTATTCTTTCAACTATTGGTGTTTGAATAATTTTAGCTTCTTTAATGTTGCCGATACCATCAGCAGCAATGTAATTGGCTTTTTTATGATATTCATATAGTTTGGATTTTTTAGCATACATAACAATTTCAGGATTTGCCGTAACTACAATTTTTTCTCCTCTTGAATCCGGAGCAATAATTCTTCAACAATTTTTTTGTTTTGTTATCAAATGACACTCCTAAAAGAGTAACTTTTTCTTGCTCCACATATTATTTAACCATCCTTAAAACAAATTCTAAATTCAACGTATTGTCTCACTAGTGTTGCATGAAACATAATATGTTTCACAATGTTATGTATCCTATTCCAATATGCAAAAAAGTCCTTTATACTGAACTTGGATGACTTATCCAAGACCAATAAAAAGGACCCAACTTATGGATAAGTATAAACTAAATTCTGCTTTTAATAAATGGTTTTCGGCAATTAAGTTAGAAAAATTACCGATTCCTATTCG
>NZ_JBGQQW010000006.1:0-117921 GCF_045528485.1 Desemzia sp. FAM 23990 | reverse complement strand
CCAATTGACTACAATAAAACGTTGTTGTTGGATGCTAATGGAATCAGCTAAATAAGCAAAATTTTCTGGAAATAGTCATCCTTTGCGTAAGCATTCGATTTTTTTTACTTTTTTCAAGAAAATAATAATTCAGAATATTCTGACTATATTTATGCAACACTAGTGACAACAGCTGATAAATACAATAAAGAAGGTTCGGAAATTGAAGTTGAAGTCTCTATGTCATTGCCTAGTGTTCTTACTTCAGGACAATCTAAAATGATTGATCTTTCTAAAGAACTTGGGAAAAAATATTTAGATTTAGATCTTTCTATTAAAGCTTCAACTGGTGTTACTGATGGTTCAAACTTATTACATGGTAAAGATAAAGACTTTCCGTTTATGATGTTCGGCCCTGGTGAAACAAAAATGGCTCATAAAGTAGATGAATATGTTGCTAAAGACGTTTATCTTGCCTTTTTTGATATCTATAAAGAGTTGATTTTAGGATTGACGAACGAAAAAATAACTAATCTCTTTGATAAAGAGGAAGAGGAGTCTACTTTTTTGGTAGTCTCCTCTTTTTATTTTTCAATACGAAAAAAGAGGATTTATGACTAAATAATGGTATACTTTTATTATAAGCCTTTACATAAGGAAAAAATCAGAAAGAAGGTTATGTAGATGAGTTGGAAAGAAACTTACACTATTTGGAACGAATTTAAAAATTTAGAGCCTACTTTAAAAGAAGAATTGGAATCTTTAAAAGATGACAATGCTGCTTTAGAAGATGCGTTTTATGCGCCATTAGAATTTGGAACTGCTGGGATGCGCGGTGTCATCGGTGTGGGAATCAACCGTATGAACCAATACACCATTCGTCAAGCTACAGAAGGTTTAGCCTTATTTATAGAACAGAACGGTGAAGAAGCTGTTAGACGCGGAGTAGCCATTGCCTACGACTCTAGACACCAATCACCAGAATTTGCTATGGAAGCTGCTAAAACCTTGGGAGTCCATGGGATTCCAAGTTATGTATTTGAAAGCTTGCGACCAACTCCAGAGCTGTCTTTTGCAGTGCGTCATTTGAATGCATTTGCTGGTATCATGATTACTGCTAGCCACAACCCACCCGAATACAACGGCTACAAAGTGTATGGCGAAGATGGAGGCCAAATGCCACCTAAAGATGCAGATGCATTGACTACCCTTGTCCGCAGTGTAGAAAACAGCTTAGGATTAGAAGTACTTTCACAAGAGGCATTGAAAGAAAAAGGTCTTTTGACAATGATTGGCGAAGATGTAGATAAAGTTTATTTAGATCATGTGAAAGGAGTTACTGTAAACTCAGAAATGATTCAAAAAATCGGCAGCGACATGAAATTGGTCTATACGCCATTACACGGTACTGGAAAAATGTTGGGTGAACGTGCGTTAGCTGATGCTGGGTTTACAGGAATCACTTTAGTGCCTGAGCAAGCAGAAGCTGATCCTGACTTCACGACGGTTAAATCTCCTAATCCAGAGGAACCGGGAGCTTTTGAATATGCCATCAAATTAGGAAAAGAGATTGAAGCAGATGTTTTAGTAGCAACTGATCCCGACGCTGACCGTTTAGGAATTGCGGTAAAAACTGCTGAAGGCGATTATGAAGTATTGACTGGGAACCAGATTGCCAGTTTGATGCTGCATTATTTGCTGACTGCTCAAAAAAATAATGGAACATTGCCTTCAAATGGGGCTGTTTTAAAATCCATTGTTTCCAGCGAACTGCCAACTGTGATTGCAGAAAGTTTTGGCGTAGAAATGGTCGATGTATTGACTGGCTTTAAGTTTATCGCTGAAAAAATCGAGCAATACGAAGCGGATAACAGTCATACATTTTTGTTTGGATTTGAAGAGAGCTATGGCTACCTTGTTAAATCTTTTGTTCGTGATAAAGATGCTATTCAAGCGCTGGTGTTGATTGCTGAAGTAGCTGCTTATTATAAAGAAAAAGGACAAACCCTTTACGATGGGTTGCAAGAATTATATGCGACTTATGGTTACTTCAATGAAAAAACCATTTCTGTAAAAATGGCTGGTATTGAAGGTTCTGAAAAAATCAAAGCTTTGATGTCTAAATTTAGAGAGCAAGCTCCTACTGAGTTTAATGCAATCAAAGTGGCTACTGTCGAAGATTTTAAAACCAGCACCAAAACAATGGAAGATGGATCCAACGAAACAATTGAAATGCCGCCAGCAGATGTATTGAAATACACTATGGAAGATGGTAGTTGGATTGCCATTCGTCCATCAGGGACCGAGCCGAAAATCAAATTTTATATTGGAGCAAAAGCTGATTCTAATGCTCAGGCAGCTGAAAAAGTAGCTGGATTTGAAAAAGCTATCAATGAATTAGTGGAAGATTGATTTATTGATCTATAAACAAACAGGAGTGAGGGTATCTTTATCCTCACTCCTGTTTGTTTATAGATTTTTATGCAATTGTTATTAGGGACAATCCGTAGGAGTAAACACTTTAATAAAAGTACCATGAATAAATATGAGCAATTAGAATTCTAATTCAGATTCAAGCAGTTGATTTGAAATAAAATAGATCTTAAAAAGACTTGAAGTAAAGGAAAGCGGGTTAAAAAGAGCATCACTAGACCTGTTAAAAATAACACTTAACAAGATTAGCGATGCTATCCATTCAAGTTTTAAAAACTGGTATGGTTAAAAAAGGATGACCCAAGTCCTTTCTTTAGAAATTACATATGGATAGGCATACCTAAAGCTAACTCAGATGCATCCATAATAGACTCGGCAAGTGAAGGGTGAGCATGAATCGTCAACGAGATATCATCAGCATTCATGCCGTTTTTAATTGCAAAGCCTACTTCACTGATAATGTCGGGAGCCCCAACACCAACAATCTGTGCTCCCACAAGAGTATGATCGTTATCTTCATCAGTAATTAAACGAACAAAACCTTCTGTTTGGTTCAAAGATAATGCACGGCCATTTCCTGCAAGAGGAAATTTGCTGATTTTTAAGTTTCGATCAGATTTTTTAGCTTCAGTAGCTGACATCCCTACAGTGGCCATCTCAGGTTCTGTATAAACCGCGATAGGAAGAACTTCTTCTTCTAAAGCAGGATTTTGACCTGAAATTACTTCTGCAACAACTTTTCCTTCATAACTTGCTTTGTGAGCAAATGCAGGACCAGGAGCTACGTCTCCGATAGCATAAATTCCGCTAACTGAAGTTTGTAACGTTTCGCTGACTTTGATACGACCGTTTTCGTGCATTTCAACGCCGACACTTTCTAAGTTCAAACCTTTCGTATAAGGTTTTCTTCCAGCAGATACAAGCGCAACACTTGCTGTAACAGATTCTTCTTTACCATTTTTTTCATAAGTGATCGTCACATCATCAGCTGATTCGGTAGTTCTTTTGATGTTTGCGTTTGTAATGATTTCAATACCTTTACTAGCATAATTTTTTTCAACCATTTTAGACATGTCTTCATCAAAGAAATGTACAACGTGAGACTCTTTTTCTAAAATGGTTACTTTTACACCTAAGTTGCTGAAAGCTCCAGCTAATTGTGTTCCAACATAACCGCCACCAATAATCACAAGTGATTCAGGTGCTTTTCTCAGAGCCATTCCTCCAGTTGTATCTACGACTTTATCGCCAAAAGGAACTTCATCTAATGCGATGGCAGTTGTACCTGTAGAAATAACAGCGTTTGTGAATTCAATTTCTTCTGTACCGTCTGCTTTTTCAACAATCAAATGATTGCTGTCTTTAAAACTTGCAGTACCTCTGATGATTTCCACCTTGTTTTTTCTTAATAAAGCTTCTACTCCACCAGTCAAACGTTTTACAACTGTATTTTCTTTCCAGTCTTGTGTTTTTTCTAAATCAATCTGAGCACTTTCTGTTTGTACACCAAATATCTCAGAATTTGTTGCATTGTGAAATGCATGCGCAGCGGTAATGAGTGCTTTTGAAGGAATACACCCTACATTCAAACAAGTTCCACCAATGTATTGTTTTTCAATAATGGTGACTTTTTGCCCCAACTGTGCCGCTCGTATCGCGGATACGTATCCTCCTGGACCGGAGCCAATAATGACAGTTTCCTTTTTGCTCATAATAAATCACTCTTTTCTTATTGTTTTATATTTCACACAACTATTCTCCCATATAGTAATTTACTCTAAATTTGACTAAAAAACAAAGGATAGTTCTTATTTCTTAAAAATAGATGAGGGACGCTATACATGACACGCCCGGAATGTTATAATATAGTGATGGATATTAGGGGACGAAAAAGAGAAAGAGGCGAATAATATGGTTGAAAGTTTGAACATAGTGATCATCACTGGTATGAGCGGAGCGGGGAAAACCGTAGCTATGCAAAGTTTTGAAGATATGGGTTATTTTTGTGTGGACAACATGCCACCCAGTCTACTGCCAAAATTTTGGGAGTTAGTGAAGGAATCAGGCAAACTAAACAAAATTGCACTTGTTATTGATTTAAGATCGAGTGCTTTTTTCGACGAATTAGTTCCAGCTCTAGAAAGTTTAGACAATACTTCTTTTATCACCACAAAAGTGTTGTACTTAGATGCTAATGATACTCAGTTAGTGTCTAGATACAAAGAAACTCGGAGAACTCACCCATTAGCTAATGGCGGACGAGTAATGGATGGTATAAAAAGAGAAAGAGACATGCTTGAAGCTATAAAAGGAAGAGCACAGTTAGTGATTGATACATCCGAGTTGACACCACGTCAACTCAGAACTAAGATCCTAAACGAATTTCACACAGCAGAAACAACAACTTTTCGTGTAGAGATGGTTTCTTTTGGATTCAAGTACGGTTTACCAATTGATGCAGATGTCGTGATGGATGTTCGATTCTTACCGAACCCTCATTATATCAATGATTTGCGTCCACTGACCGGAAAAGATAAAGCAGTATATGATTATGTAATGCAACAACCGGAAACTGAAGTCTTTTACCGTAAATTTACAGATTTACTAGAATATGTATTGCCAGGTTATAAAAAAGAAGGTAAAAGCAGCGTGACGATCGCGATTGGCTGTACAGGCGGAAAACACCGTTCTGTGGCCTTGACAGAACGTATAGCAGCAAAAATACAGTCAGATGGGTACCCAGTTCATATTACACATCGCGATTATGAAAAGACCAAGGAGTCAGTGAATCGATCATGATGAATGAAAAAACAAACAAGAAGAAAAATAGAAAGCCGAAAATAGTCGTTATCGGTGGTGGAACTGGACTTCCGGTTGTACTGGCAGGGCTTAGGGCAAAAAATTCAGACGTAACTGCAATCGTTACAGTGGCAGATGATGGAGGGAGCAGCGGCGACTTGCGCCGACAAGTAAATGCTGTTCCTCCTGGAGACATTCGAAACGTATTAGTGTCTCTTTCAGATATCCCAGCGATGCAAAAAGAAATTTTTCAATACCGTTTTGCTGTGAATGACCAATCGCTAGCTGGACATTCTATCGGGAATCTCATCATTTCAGCTATGGCTGAAATGAAAGGCAATATTTATGAAGCCATTCAAGTATTAGGAAAAATGATGATGATTGATGGGCATGTTTATCCAGCAGCTGAAGAGCCTTTAGAATTGCATGCTGTATTTGAAGATGGAACTCAAGAGAGTGGCGAATCTTCAATTGCAAAGCACCGCAAACTCATTGATCATGTGTATGTGACAAAGCTGGACGGGTCGAGAGAAGTAAAAGCAGCTCGCAAAGTAGTTTCAGCTATCATGGACGCAGATATGGTTGTTTTAGGACCAGGAAGTTTGTACACCAGTATTTTACCGAATCTGATGATTCCTGAGATAGGAAAAGCAGTGGTCGAAACACAAGCAAATGTGGTTTACATTTGCAATATCATGACTCAGCTTGGTGAAACAGAAAATTTTTCGGATGCCAATCATATTGAAGTGTTGCATCGTCATATGAACCAAAAATTTATTGATACAGTTTTAGTCAATATTGGAGAAGTGCCTGAAAATTATATCGATACTGAAAAATATGATGAGTATTTAGTGCAGGTAGATCATAATTTTAATGGTTTGAAAAAAGAAGTACCCATGATTATTTCAAATAACTTTTTAGAACTGAGAGACAATGGAGTGTTTCACGATAAAGATAAAGTTGTGGAAGAACTCTTTAAAATATCCTTTGACATCCAATATTACGGAAAAAAATACGAAACTAATTTAGATACGTTATAAAAAGATAACAGCGAAAGGAGGGGAAGGGTTTGTCATTTGCCTCAGAGGTAAAAAAGGAACTCACGCAGTTGGAAGTTCACAGAGAGCATGCAAAAGCTGAGTTGGCAGCATTGATTCGGATGAATGGGAGCATCAGTTTAGTTGAAAAGAAGTTTATTTTAAATGTTCAATCTGAAAACGCAGCTATTGCGAGACGGATTTATGTTCTGTTGAAAGATCATTTTGAAGTCGAGAGTGAACTATTAGTGAGACGTAAAATGAAACTGAAAAAAAACAATGTTTATATTGTGCGTTTAAAACAAGGGACCAAAAAGGTTTTAGCAGATTTATCGATCATGGATGGGATGTTGTATCAAGGACATGTCAGTAAAGAGATTTCAGAGAACAATCAAAAAACGAAATCTTATTTAAGAGGAGCCTTTTTAGCAGGCGGTTCAGTGAATAATCCCGAAACTAGTCGGTATCATTTAGAGATTTATTCGAATTATGAAGAACACAATGATGATATTTGTTCGATGATGAATAAATTCGGGCTGAATGCTCGGACGATTAGTAGAAGAAACGGTTATATCACGTACTTAAAAGAAGCTGAAAAAATCGCTGATTTCTTGGCACTGATTGGTGCTACGAATGCCATGCTGAAGTTTGAAGATATTCGTATTGTTCGAGATATGCGTAATTCTGTGAATCGTTTAGTCAATTGCGAAAATGCCAATATGAATAAAACGATTGATGCTGCCAGCAAACAAATAGAAAACATTCGTTTCTTGGAAGAAGTGGTAGGCTTGGAAAGTCTTCCGGAAAAGTTAAAAGAGATTGCGATCGTGCGTGTGGAAAATCCAGATGTGACTCTAAAAGAACTGGGTGATTTAGTACCTAGTGGAAAAATCAGCAAATCGGGTATCAACCATCGTTTACGAAAGCTAAATGAAATGGCCGAAAGTTATCGAAGCAAAAGCCAGATAGGTGTAAGCAACTAAAGAAAAGAGCTAGTAGAAGAAATCAGTCCTTCTGCTAGCTTTTTAAATTTTTTCATTTTGTGTAGAGACGGCTGTTTTTTAAACGCCCTGCTCCACGCTCTATGCGTATCTTTTTCTGTTTGTGGAGGATGGTATGGAGAGGGACTCTCGATATTTGGTTACCGTTCTTCTGGAGATGGTAATTCCTTCTTCAGCTAGTGCACTGGAAATCTTTTGATCAGACAAGGGTTTTAATTTATTTTCTTCCGCAATCATGTTTTTGATTTTAGATTTTACTTCTTCAGAAGAAATAGCTTGTTCTGTCAGGTCGTTATTTAGTGAAGATGAAGATTGCTTTAATCCTGTAGTAAAGAAGGACCTCATTTCATAAACGCCGAAATCCGTCTGAAAATATTTGTCATTTATGGAGCGGCTTACTGTTGACTCATGGATATCCAACACTTGAGCGATCTCTTTCAGGGTCATTGGAGTTAAAGGATGAGACTCTTTAAAAAAGAACTCTTTTTGTTTTTCAACTATGGCTGCACCCACGCGCACAATGGTCTCTTCTCTTTGTTGCAGACTACGTTGTATCCACTCGTATTCTGCATATTTTTCATTAATAAACTTCCTAACATCGTTGTCTTCAACCAGCAACATGTCTTGGTAATATTCTTTCTGGAATTTGATGATGGGTAAGCCAGTTTTAGCAGAAACAACAGAGAGTTGGTCATCTAATTGTCTTACGATAACATCGGGACGAATAAATTGATTTTCTTGGTTGCTGTAAGAAGAACCAGGATGTGCGGTTAAGGTTTGAACATAATCGGATATTTCTTGAATAGTCAACAAAGGCACAGTATATTGTTTAGCCAATTTTCCCCATTTATGAGAACTGAATAAATCAAAAGATTCTTCCAATATAAGGTAAGCCATATTTGGAGCTTCATTATCACGTTCGGTTTGCAGCATCAAACATTCTTGTAGAGATCTAGCTCCGACACCAGCTGGCTCGAGTTGCTGCAACAATGTCAGAGCATCAATCAGTTGAATTTCTTCAGCACCAGTTTTTTCTATAGCGTCATCTAGCGAAATAGTCAGATAGCCATTTTCATCTAAGTAGCTCGCCAGCCACAATACAAGTTCTCTTAGATATGTATCTCTCATAGTCAAGTTGATTTGGTCAATGACAGAAGTAAATAAAGAGGTTTGTCTGTCTGCTGCTTGATCAATTGGATTATAGTTCGTAGGAGCTGATGAAGTATTGTAGGAAAGACTATGTTGTCTTTCAGTTGGGGAAGATTGTTTTACTTTGACTTCAATCAAAGGATTCCCCAAAGCTTTTTGCTTTAAGAACAAAACCAACTCTTCTTGATTCATGTTCAGCATTTGAATTGACTGTTGCAATTGTTGAGTCATAGCTAACTTTTGGCTTTGTTTTTGCTGTTGTGTATAAGTTTGTTCAAAACTCATGGTTATCCTCCTTGGAACGGTTTCATCTATTTATTAATGATACCATATTCTGCAAAGAGCATTAATGACTGTAAAAAATTTAATCTTTCTTTGTGACGAATATTTGAAAAGAGAGTCTTTCACAGAAACGGAAGAAGGAGAGAAAGCTGCTTGTTAGAATAAAGATTTTATAACAGACGCTGATTATAAGATATGGTAAAATAACTATGCTATTGTTTTCAGGAAGAAACATGTAAGGGAACGAAACTGCCATGTAATGGAGTTTTTGACGAAAGACATTTTACTCAGCATTGAAAAGTGTCTTTTGCCTTATCTTGTGAAACGTTACAAAATTATTTATTAAGGGGAGATACAGTGTTTGAAATATTAAAAAAATTATCGTGGTTTTTTAAACTGAGGTGGAAAAGTTATACATTTGGCATCATTGCTTTGATGATTTGTGCGCTTTTATCGGCTATCACACCATTGATTATCGGAAACATCATTGATCAAATGATCGCCAATACATTGACTTGGGAAAATCTAGCTATTCAATCTGGACTAATTCTTATTTTTGCGATTACCATGTATGTTTTGCGGTATGGATGGAGGACAGCTCTTTTTGGAAATTCAACTTTGCTGGAATCCATTATGCGTAATCGCTTGTTTTCTCATTTTACTAAGATGGACAGCCAGTTCTTCAATGAATACCGTACTGGAGATTTAATGGCTCATGCGACGAATGACTTAGCAGCTCTTCGCTTTGTTGCTGGTGGAGGAATCTTATCGATTACAGACTCCATTTCCGTAGGGAGTGTCACGTTGTTCAGTATGTTCTTTTTAGTCGACTGGCAATTGACGTTGACCACTATCTTACCGTTCCCTTTATTGATCTTTGCTGCTCGTCACCTTGGGAAAGCTATCAATAAGCGTTACCGAAAATCATTGGAATCTTTTTCTCAAATGAACAACCAAGTACAAGAGAGTGTTGGCGGTATGAAAGTCATCAAGACATTTGGTGAAGAAGAACATCATTACGCTGATTTTATAAAAGATACGGATAATGTGGTAGCGAAAAACAAAGAGGTTTATAAAGTGGATTCTGCGTATACTCCGGTAATCGAAGGTATCACTGGGTTAACCTATGTGTTGACGTTATTTTTTGGAACTTATTTTATTTCTATCGGCAGAATCACTATTGGAGAACTGATCGCTTATTTTAGTTATTTATCTATGATGGCGTGGCCTTTGCTGGCCGTTGGTCGTGTAGCCAACACTTTAGAACGTGGGGACGCTAGCTATAATCGTGTAACAACCTTGCTTTCTTACGCTTCTCATTTGGAAAAAACGAAAGATCCGATCCCATCTCCTGTAACGGGAGACATCGATTTTGATATACAAGAGTTTACCTATCCGGAAGGGAAAAGTCCCGTTTTAAAAGGAACGAAATTTCATTTGGATAGTGGAAATACATTAGGGGTTGTAGGCCATACGGGTGCAGGAAAAAGTACGTTGTTCAAATTACTGATGCGAGACTATGATCAGTATCAAGGTCAAATCACGTACAATCAGGCGGATTTAAAAAAATATCGTTTAGATGCTGTTGCAAACGGAATTGGTTATGTACCTCAAGATACGTTCTTATTTTCAACCACTATTCGAGAAAATATTCGCTTTGTAAATCCTGGTCTGTCTCAAGAAGAGGTGGAGTATTTTGCTCAACTGGCAGATATCCATGAAGATATCACTCAATTTCCAGAAGGATACGATACAAAAGTTGGAGAACGCGGAGTTTCTCTATCTGGTGGACAAAAGCAACGGATAGCTATCGCACGCGCTTTAGCTACAAAGGCTGAATTTTTGATTTTGGACGATGCTTTATCGGCAGTAGATGCACAAACCGAATCACAAATTTTAGCCAATTTACGTGCGATCCGAAAAAATGAATCGACTATTATTGCTACCCACCGAATCAGTTCTATTATGCACGCGGATGAAATCATTGTTTTGGATAAAGGACAAATCGTAGAACGCGGTAAACATGCCGAATTATTACAAAATGAGGGTTGGTACCGCAGAATGTATGAAGAACAACAACTGCAACAAAAAGTGGAAGAAGGAGGGGAATAAACTAGTGGAACAAAAGAAAAATTTTACGATACGAGAACAAATCCATATTTTAGCTGGTTTATTCTCATTTACAAAACCTTTTTGGCTGCCGTTCTTAGCTGCTATCATTGGAATGGTCATTGTTTCCAGTATAAATGCTTACTTGCCTGTAGTGATTCAACGCTACATTGATGAATACTTAGCTGTAGATCAAGTAGCTCTTGATGCGACTATTCGTATTACGCTATTTTACTTTAGTTTTGTAATAGTGAAAATGATTGTGGTATATGCAAAAGATTATTGTTTTAAGATAGCATCCGAGAAAACAGTTGCGAGTATGCGAAACCAAATTTATCATAAAGTGGTTCATTTAGGGATGCGTTATTTTGACCAAATTCCGAATGGTTCAGTAGTTTCGCGAGTCACCAATGATACAGAGACCATTAAAGAATTTTGGAATGTATTCTTGACTTTTTTAGACGGCTTTTTAAATGCCATAACCATTGGTGTAGCGATGTTTAGTCTAAATGCTCGTTTAGCATGGGTATTTATGGCCTTTGTACCGATCGTGATTGTATTGATTTATATTTACCAAAAATACAGTACATTGATCTATGGCCGAATGCGAGAAGCTTTGAGTCGATTGAACGCCAAATTGAGTGAATCCATTATGGGAATGACTATTATTCAGCATTTTAATCAAGAAGAACGAGTAAAAAATGAATTTGATGATGTAAATCAACAATATGTAGCCGCGAGAAACAATATGTTTAAAATGAATGCTTTGTTATTGATGCCGGCCATTAATTTGATTGAAGCTATTGCATTGTTTGTTGTATTGTGGATCTTTGGATTGCGTCATTTGCAAGGTATAGCAGTAGATATTGGGATTGTTTATGCATTTACGTCATATGCTAAATCGTTCTTCCATCCTATTGGAAATATGCTGGATAGTTTAAGTATTTTTCAAGATGGATTAGTTTCAGGAGCACGGGTAGTCAGTTTATTAGATCGTGATGATATGGCCCCCAGTGCAGAAGAGGACGCAACTGGCAGGGTTACCGAAGGGAAAATTGCTATTCAGGATCTATCCTTTTCTTATGACCAAGAAAAAGAAGTTCTCCAAGATATCTCAATTTCGGCAGAACCTGGTCAAACTATTGCTTTAGTCGGACAAACTGGTTCAGGAAAGAGTTCTATCATTAATGTGCTGATGCGTTTTTATGAATACGCTAAAGGTGATGTGCTGATAGATGGACAATCCATCCGGGATATTCCGATTGAAAAATTACGTGAACAAATGGGATTGGTTTTACAAGATAGTTTTATGTTTTATGGCGATATTGCTGACAATATCCGGCTGCATGGGAATTATTCTGATGAAGAGATCCGTCAAGCCGCTGAGTTTGTAAATGCAGACAGCTTTATTGAAGAACTCGATGGTGGTTACCACGCAAAAGTTATTGAAGGTGGAGCTACATTCTCAACAGGTGAAAAACAATTGATCAGTTTTGCCCGTACCATTTTGCGAAACCCTAAAATATTGATTTTAGATGAAGCTACCGCAAATATCGATACCGAAACAGAAAAGAAAATCCAAAAAGGGTTAGAAAATATGCGTCGCGGCCGTACAACCATTATTATTGCCCATCGCTTATCGACAATTCGAGATGCAGATAAAATCTATGTGTTACGACATGGAGAAATTATTGAAGAAGGAAATCATGAATCATTGATTGATCAACAAGGGGTTTATCATGATATGTACCAACTTCAAACTTTCCAAGAAAATAATTAGACTGTTTAATCTACTTTGAGTCGCTTTCTATTTATAGAGAGCGGCTTTTTCTCTATGGTACTCAGAGTTGAAATTAGAATTAAAGAAACTTGTTTGAGCGAAATATGAGCCTATTTGCAAATTTTGGCTTGTGTTTTAGGCTGATATTAGATAATATTAAGTAGTTGTCATCCTGTCTCCTTAGTGTAATGGATATCACGTAAGATTCCGGTTCTTGAGATGGGGGTTCGATTCCCTCAGGAGACATTAAAAAGAGCGTGGAGCAACGAGTCTAAAGAAGAGCGTGGAGCAACACGTCTAGAGAGTACGAATTAATCCGCTCTAATATACATTGATAAAGGGGTCAGGGTTTTATCCTGGCTCCTTTTACCTGTATAATCAAAAACAGATATAAAAAAAGTGAGAAATAAGACAAAAAGACAATAAAAAGTTTGACCTTTATTGACCAAAAGAGTAAAATAAGGGTAGAAACTCATTGAAACTGATTCTTTAGAATGAGTATGATACAATCATTAGGAAACAAATTAGAGGAGGAATACTTCATGAACTTAGTACCTACAGTTATTGAACAATCATCAAGAGGTGAACGCGCCTACGATATTTACTCACGTTTATTAAAAGACCGTATTATCATGTTAAGCGGACAAATTGATGACGATGTAGCTAATTCAGTTATTGCACAATTGCTCTTTTTAGATGCACAAGACCCAGAGAAAGATATCTATATTTACATCAACTCTCCTGGTGGTAGTGTGACAGCCGGCTTTGCTATTTATGACACGATGAACTTTATTAAATCTGATGTTCAAACGATTGCAATGGGAATGGCTGCTTCAATGGGAAGTTTCCTATTAACAGCTGGAGCAAAAGGCAAACGTTTTGCATTGCCGAATGCAGAAATTATGATTCACCAACCATTAGGCGGAGCACAAGGACAAGCAACTGAAATTGAAATTGCTGCTCGCCACATCTTAAAAACACGTGAACGTTTAAATAAAATTTTATCTGACAGAACTGGACAACCCATTGAAGTTATTGAACGTGATACAGATCGTGATAACTATATGTCTGCAGAAGATGCAAAAGCATATGGTCTGATCGATGAAGTAATGGAAAATAACGCAGAACTACCAGGTAAATAGATTAGTGAACAAAGGAGACCTTTTCCATTAAATTGGAGAGTGGTCTCCTTTTCCATTGTAAAAAGAATGTTTTTCATTTGCTCGGATTCCAAGTATACTATTAAGTATCACTAATAGGAGGTAATATGATGGATATTAGCAAGATCAAAGCAGATAAAGTCAATACAACTTATGGATTTAAAATTGGTAAAGAAAGTGCACCAGTTAAAGTGATCGAATTTATTAATTTGCGTTGCCCGTACTGCAAAAAATGGTATGTTGATTCTAAAGATGTATTGACTGACTATGTGCACGAAGGAAAAGTCCAACGCATCATTAAATTATTTGATAAAGAAAAACCCAGTTTGAAAAAAGGGAATGTCGTTCATCATTATCTGGACTACAAAAATCCGGAAGATGCATTGATTGAAATAGATTACTTTCTTGCTCATCAAGATGAATGGGGAAATCTAGCCGATTTAGATCAAGTGGCAGAATATGTGGTTGAAAAACGCGGATTGACTCACCAACCTAATGAAATTGAAATCAATGGCATCATTCAGGAAGCTGACGATGCTAATGTAGTATTTGTTCCATCCGTATTCATTGGAGACCATGTCTTCGATGAGCATATCACTCCTGTGGAATTAAAAGAGTTGATTGATTTAGAATACGCCAAAAAGAACTCTTGAAACTCAGCCGTAAATAAGTAACACATTTGTCAAAAAGGACTGAGAAACGGTTCTTTTTACACTCCTGGACATAAAGAATGAAGTGGTAAAAACCGCTTCTTTATGTCTAAGGTTTGTCAAAAGGACTACCCATATCGAATTAACTCAGTAATGAGAGATTCTTGAATTAATAGGTTGCATGTTGTCCCAAGAATTGGTAGAATACAACTGTAAGAGATAAAACAGACGGGGGAAGTTCTGTAAAATGTAGAATGAAGAGCATGATTTAAAATCAAATGTCTTTATGCATTTTAATCTCTTTGTTTTTTTTGATATAGAGGGTCGCTAAACGGCTGACGTGGACGAAAAACGACCCACTTAGAAAGAGGTGGCTCATGGAAGAGGTTTTGTCTGTTATAGAAAAAGTAGCTCCTGACGTAATAGACACTCTAAAAGAGAGACACCGAATTTTGAGGAATATCTATTTGTTAGGACCAATCGGAAGACGAGTGCTCGCTGACAAAATAAGTATATCTGAAAGAAGTTTACGTACGGAAGTGGAAGTGTTGAAAAAACAACGTCTTTTACTTTCTACAAAATCAGGAATGTTGCTTACTCCTTATGGAGAAGAAACGTATCGATCACTAGATCACTTAATGGGACAAAAATTAGGCATGCGCGATAAGGAAAAAAATCTAGCGATTTACTTCCAAATTGAGCAATGCGTTATTGTGTCAGGTGACCTTGACAGTCAGTCAAAGGTTATTGCTGATTTGAGTAGAGCGACTTTTGAAACATTGGATTTTCTATTACCAGAAGGCAAAAATATTATTGCCGTGATGGGTGGAACAACAATGGCGGCAGTAGCCAACCGCATTGATGAAAGTCTTTCTAAAAATCGAGAATTGTTTTTTGTGCCTGCGAGAGGCGGGCTGGGAGAGTCTGTAGATATACAAGCAAACTCAATCAGTGCAAGACTTGCTGAAGTCACAGGAGGCAAAAATCAAGCTCTGTATGTACCAGAACAAGTCGGCAAAGAAACGTATGAGTTTTTATTGCAAGAACCCAGCGTGAAGAAGACGTTAGATTTGATAAAACTGGCAAATTGTGTAATCTATAGTATAGGAGACGCAGGACATATGGCAAAGCGACGAGGACTTGATGATGAGACACTCGCGCTTCTTAAAGAAAAAGCAGCAGTTGCTGAATCTTTCGGAGAATTTTACAATGCTGAAGGTGAAGTGGTGTATAAAATCCCACGCATCGGTATGCAATCCAGCAAGTTAACGACCGTACCTAGTGCGATTATTGTGGCGGCTGGAGAATCGAAAGCTGAAGCGATCAAAGCTTATATGAAAAACGCACCCTCGCAAACTTGGCTAATCACTGATGAAGGTGCTGCAAACCAGATTTTAAAAGGGATTACCCTTTAAAATAAATAAATTTTCGATTTTCTAAAGGAGGAAATCTTGTTATGTCAGTAAAAGTAGGTATTAATGGTTTCGGACGTATTGGTCGTCTAGCATTCCGTCGTATTCAAGAATTAGAAGGTATTGAAGTAGTTGCGGTAAACGACTTAACAGATCCAAAAATGTTAGCTCACTTATTAAAATATGATACAACTCAAGGACGTTTCAATGGAGACGTTGAAGTTAAAGATGGCGCATTTACAGTAAATGGTAAAGACGTTAAAGTATTAAGCAACCGTAACCCAGAAGAACTTCCATGGGGCGAACTTGGAGTAGAAATCGTATTAGAATGTACTGGTTTCTTCACTACTCAAGAAAAAGCTGAATTACACATCAAAGCAGGAGCTAAAAAAGTTGTTATCTCTGCACCAGCAACTGGTGACATGAAAACAATCGTTTACAATGTAAACCACGAAACTCTTGACGGTTCTGAAACAGTTATTTCAGGTGCTTCTTGTACTACTAACTGTTTAGCTCCTATGGCTCAAGTACTAAATGACAAATTTGGTATTGAATTAGGATTAATGACAACTATCCACGCTTACACAGGTGACCAAAATACATTAGATGCTCCACATCCAAAAGGCGACTTCCGTCGTGCTCGTGCTGCAGCAGCTAACATTATCCCTAATACAACTGGTGCTGCTAAAGCAATTGGTGAAGTATTACCAGAATTAAAAGGTAAATTAGATGGAGCTGCACAACGTGTTCCAGTTGCAGCAGGTTCATTAACTGAATTACAAACTGTATTGAAAAAATCAGTTACTGCTGAAGAAGTAGACGCAGCAATGAAAGCAGCAGCTAACGAATCTTACGGATATACTGAAGATGCAATTGTTTCTTCTGATATCTTAGGAATGTCATTTGGTTCATTATACGATGCAACTCAAACGAAAGTTATCACTGTTGGTGACAAACAAATCGTTAAAACTGTTGCTTGGTATGACAATGAAATGTCATACACTTCACAATTGATTCGTACTTTAGAATACTTTGCAAAACTGTAATTTAACGAATAGCAATTTCTTGTTAGGAGTATAAATTTACAATGATAAGCGGGGAAGCGACGCGCTTCTCCGCTTTTTTAATTGTTAAAGCATTTAGTAAGGGATACTAAGGAGGATTTTAACATGGCAAAAAAAGCTGTTACAGATTTAGATTTAAAAGATAAAGTCGTTTTAGAACGTGCTGATTTTAACGTTCCTATGAAAGATGGTAAAATCACGAATGACAACCGTATCCAAGCTGCTCTTCCAACAATCAACTACATTTTGGAACAAGGCGGAAAATTGGTTCTTTTCTCTCATTTAGGAAAAATCAAAACTGAAGAAGACAAAGCAGACAAAACTTTAAAACCTGTTGCAGAACGATTGAGTGAACTTCTTGGGAAAGAAGTGAAATTCGTTCCTGAAACACGTGGAAAAGAATTAGAAGATGCCATTGCTGCACTAAAATCAGGCGAAGTTTTGATGTTTGAAAACACTCGTTTTGAAGATTTAGACGGTAAAAAAGAAAGCAAAAACGATCCTGAACTTGGAAAATATTGGGCAAGCTTAGGCGATGTATTCGTAAACGATGCATTCGGAACAGCTCACCGCGCTCATGCTTCTAACGTAGGAATCGCAACTCACTTAGAAACAGCAGCTGGTTATTTGATGGACAACGAAATCAAATTTATCGGTGGCGCTGTAGACGCACCAAAACGTCCATTCGTAGCTATCTTAGGTGGAGCGAAAGTAAGCGATAAAATCGGTGTTATCGAAAACTTATTAGATAAAGCGGATAAAGTCTTGATTGGTGGAGGTATGGCTTATACTTTCTACGCAGCACAAGGAATTGAAATTGGTAAATCATTAGTCGAAGAAGACAAAATTGAATTGGCCAAAGAATTACTTGCAAAAGCTGGCGATAAGTTAGTATTGCCTATCGACAATGTTACAGCTGCAGAATTCAGCAATGATGTAGCAACTGAAGTTCATGAAGGACCAGTTCCTGAAGGACAAATGGGATTAGACATTGGACCTAAAACAATTGAACTATTCAAAGAAGCATTAGAAGGCGCTCAAACGGTTGTATGGAATGGACCAATGGGAGTATTCGAAATGTCGAACTTTGCTAATGGGACGATTGGTGTATGTAAAGCATTAGCTGAATTAGAAGATGCTATTACAATCATCGGTGGTGGAGATTCTGCCGCAGCAGCTCAACAATTAGGCTACGCAGATGAATTTACACACATTTCAACTGGTGGCGGAGCTTCATTAGAGTATTTAGAAGGAAAAGAATTGCCAGGATTGGCAGCTATTTCGGATAAATAAGATTCGTCTTTAAGCTGATTGAGATCCAAAATTTATGAAAGAAGGTTTTAGAATGCGTAAACCAATTATTGCAGGAAACTGGAAAATGAACAAAACTGCTGCAGAAGCACGTGAATTTGTTGAAGAAGTAAAAGGAAAAATTCCTTCTGCTGATGTAGTAGATTCAGTAGTAGGAGCTCCTACATTATTCTTACACGATTTAGTAAAAGCTGCAGAAGGAACTGATTTGAAGATTGCTGCTCAAAACTGCTACTTTGAAGAAGAAGGAGCATTCACTGGTGAAGTGAGCCCTAAAGCTTTAAGTGATATCGGTGTTAGCTACGTTATTATCGGACACTCTGAACGTCGTGAGTACTTCCACGAAACAGATGAAGATATCAACAAAAAAGCACACGCTATTTTCAAAAATGGTATGACACCTATCTTCTGTTGTGGAGAAACTCTTGAGCAATATGAAGCAGGAGAAACAAACGATTTAGTTGCTAACCAAGTAAAAGCTGGACTAAAAGGCTTAACTGAAGGTCAAGTAAGTGAAATCGTGATTGCTTATGAACCAATCTGGGCAATCGGAACTGGTAAAACAGCTACATCTGAACAAGCAAATGCCACTATTTCTGTTATTCGTGAAACAGTAGCAAAAGAATTTTCTCGTGAAGCAGCTGACGCTGTACGTATTCAATATGGTGGTAGTGTTAAGCCTGCAAACATTGCAGAATTAATGGACCAACCTGATGTTGATGGAGCATTAGTCGGTGGAGCAAGTTTAGAAATAGATTCTTTCTTAGCGTTATTGGAGGCTAATAAATAATGAGTAAATCACCAGTAGCTATCATTATTCTAGATGGTTTCGGTTGTCGTACAGAGACTATGGGTAATGCAGTAGCTCAAGCAAATAAACCAAACTTTGATCGCTATATGGAAACTTATCCTCATGCCACTTTAAAAGCATCTGGTTTGGATGTTGGATTACCAGAAGGACAAATGGGAAACTCTGAAGTTGGTCATACCAACATTGGAGCTGGACGTATTGTGTATCAAAGTTTGACGCGTATCGATAAAGCTATAGAAGATGGCGATTTTCAAACGAATCCAGTATTGAACAGTACAATGAATCAAGCGATTGAAATGAACTCAAGTCTTCATTTATTTGGTTTATTATCAGATGGTGGAGTTCACAGTCACATCAATCATTTGATCGCTTTGTTGAAAACCGCTAAAGAAAAAGGCGTTCCAAATGTGTACGTACATGCTTTCTTAGATGGTCGCGATGTAGCTCCTGACTCTGGTTTAGGCTATGTGGAACAATTGGAAAAAGCAATGAAAGAGATTGGTATCGGAGAAATCGCTACTGTTTCTGGACGCTTTTATGCAATGGACCGTGACAAACGTTGGGAACGTGTAGAAAAAGCCTACAACGCTATTTTCCATGGCAAAGGAAACTTTGCTGATTCTGCTGTAGATGCAGTGAAAAACAGCTATGAATTAGGTAAAATGGATGAATTTGTAATGCCTACAGTTATCCAAAAAAATGGAAAACCTGTAGCAACAGTTGAAGATAACGATGCAATTCTATTCTTTAACTTCCGTCCAGACCGTGCGATCCAATTGTCAAATGCGGTAACAGACGAAGAATGGGATCATTTTGATCGTGGAAATCGTCCGTGCAACGTTCTTTTAGTAACGATGACTCTTTACAATGCCAGCATCAAAGCTGAAGTTGCCTTCCCGCCAATCGCATTGAAAAATGTTTTGGGAGAAGTATTATCTAGTCATGGATTACAACAATTGCGTATTGCCGAAACTGAAAAATATCCTCACGTTACTTTCTTTATGAATGGTGGACGTAATGAGGAATTTGAAGGAGAAAGCCGAATCTTGATTCCTTCTCCTAAAGTAGAAACGTACGATTTAAAACCTGAAATGAGTGCATATGAAGTAACCGATGCATTGGTTGCAGATATTGAAGCAGATAAACAAGATGCAATCATCTTGAACTTTGCTAATCCAGACATGGTTGGTCATTCTGGAATGTTAGAACCAACTATCAAGGCTATTGAAGCAGTTGATGAGAATTTGGGACGTGTCGTTGACGCTATTATTGAAAAAGGCGGTTATGCTGTTATTTTCGCTGATCACGGAAATGCAGATACAATGATCACACCAACTGGGGAACCACATACAGCACATACAACAGTGCCAGTACCAGTAATCGTCACTAAAAAGGGTGCAGAATTACGCAAGGACGGCCGTCTTGCAGATGTTGCTCCTACTATGTTAGATTTACTGAATATTGAAAAACCAGCAGAAATGACTGGAGAATCTTTAATCGTTAAAGATTAAAGAAAACCTGCGTAATCGTGGGATACTAGTTGCAAACCACATTAAAATTAACTAAACTGAACTTGAACGAGAAAGTTGTTCATGGTTCTATTTGATAACTCAAAGGAGAGAAAAAAAATGCCATTTATTACAGATATTTTAGCAAGAGAAGTTTTAGACTCACGCGGTAACCCTACAATTGAAGTTGAAGTTTACACAGAAAGCGGTGCTTTTGGTCGCGGAATGGTACCTTCAGGAGCTTCAACAGGAGAACACGAAGCACATGAATTACGTGATGGAGACAAAGACCGTTATTTAGGTAAAGGTGTTCAAAAAGCTGTAGATAACGTAAACAACATTATCTCAGAAGCAATCATCGGTTTCGATGTTCGTGATCAAATGGCTATCGATAAAGCTATGATCGACTTAGACGGAACTCCAAACAAAGCTAAATTAGGAGCTAACGCTATTTTAGGTGTTTCTATTGCTGTTGCTCGTGCAGCTGCTGACTACCTAGATGTTCCTTTATACCAATATTTAGGTGGATTCAATACTAAAGTATTGCCAACACCAATGATGAACATCATTAATGGTGGATCTCACTCTGATGCTCCAATCGCATTCCAAGAGTTCATGATCTTACCAGTTGGAGCTCCAACTTTCAAAGAAGCTTTACGTTGGGGAGCAGAAATCTTCCACGCATTGAAATCAATCTTAAGCGGACGTGGTTTAGAAACTTCAGTTGGAGATGAAGGTGGATTCGCACCTCGTTTCGAAGGAACTGAAGACGGAGTAGAAACTATCCTTGAAGCTATCAAAAAAGTAGGTCTAGAACCAGGTAAAGACGTTTACCTTGGATTTGACTGTGCTTCTTCTGAATTCTACGAAGACGGTGTTTACAACTACGCTAAATTTGAAGGCGAAAACGGTGCTAAACGTACTGCTGCTGAACAAGTTGACTACTTGGAAGAATTAGTAAATAAATACCCAATCATTTCTATTGAAGACGGTATGGATGAAAACGACTGGGAAGGTTGGAAACTATTGACTGAACGCTTAGGCGATAAAGTTCAATTAGTTGGTGATGACCTATTCGTTACAAACACTGAAATCTTAGCTAAAGGTATTTCACAAGATATCGGTAACTCAATTCTAATCAAAGTTAACCAAATCGGTTCTTTAACTGAAACATTTGATGCAATTGAAATGGCTAAAAAAGCTGGTTACACTGCTGTAATCTCTCACCGTTCTGGTGAAACTGAAGATTCAACAATTGCTGATATCTCAGTAGCTACAAACGCTGGTCAAATCAAAACTGGTTCATTAAGCCGTACTGACCGTATCGCTAAATACAACCAATTGTTACGTATTGAAGACCAATTAGGCGAATTAGCTGAATACCAAGGTTTACAAGCTTTCTACAACCTAAAAAACAAATAATTTAACCGTGTTTTCTGTTTAAGTTAGTTAGACTGTTGAGAAAATTTTATAGTCATCTCATTCTACAATTGGTAGAGTGAGATGGCTTTTTTTGTTCTTAAGAGAGGAGCAAAAGAAGGTTCTCCATCTTCTGGCGTTGGTAAAGAAATTTCTTCCGGCCTACGGGGTTGCTTATGGAAATCCATGGGAACCGCCTTGAGCCGAAACCCGCGTCTCCAGGCTTGCAAGCATCAAACTAAGCGTAACGGCTAAAGCCTAACGCTAAGTAATTTGCCATGATTGTTGTTGCTTCAGCAACTTACAAGCATGGTATGCGAAGCGCAGCGTAGAACTCATTGCATCTTCTTTCATGGCTATAAGCAACCCCATAGTCCTCCAGAAATTTCTAGCATGCGTTTCTAAAAGGTTTTGAATTAAACGAAAATTTAGTTTTTACTTATCAACGTCAAATCTTGTAGAACCCAAAAGAACGCAGACCGATTTGGCTCTGCGTTCTTTTGGGTTTTGCAATTATTGTAATTCATGACAAACTATTTTGTAAAAACGTTCATTTCCTGTCTGGTTTCTTGTACGATCTGATTCACTCTTGCAAATGAAAACATCATTGATAATGTAGAGAACAATAAATACAGCGGCAAGAGTTGAACTGTTAAAATATTAAACAGATAACCCAAAATTGGCGGCATGAAAGTACTTCCGATATTAAACTACAAACAAATCTACCAGCAGTAATGCCAAGAAAAATAGAGAAGCAAACTTTGCTCCTGTCACTGGGGAGGATACCTTTCTGCGATAATGATGGAATTTTTTGTAGATGATAAATAAGTAGTGTAAGGGAGAATAAATGACCTTTAAAGAAAAGCTTGTTAGAATAAAAGTAAGTAAATATTCAGAATAAGAGAAGGTGGTAAAATGACAAATGAAAAATGGTGGGAAGAAGCGATAATTTATCAAGTTTATCCAAGAAGTTTCCAAGACACCAATGAAGATGGATTTGGTGACATTACAGGGATTATCAAGCGATTAGATTACATTCAATCCCTCGGAGTCAATACATTATGGATTACACCTATGGTTATGTCTAATCAAGAGGACAATGGTTATGATGTCATAGACTTCAAGCAAGTTGATCCCTTATTTGGGACGGAAGAACAAGGAAAGCAATTGATTGATGAAACTCATAAACGGGGGTTAAAGCTAATATACGATTTTCCTTTGCATCATACATCCACAGAACATCCCTGGTTTAAAGAAGCTTTAAAAGGGAAAGACAACCCTTATCGTGACTATTATATTTGGGCGGATACACCTGAAGGGAAAGAGTATCCTTCGAATTGGACAGCAGAATTAGGCGAAACGGTTTGGACAAAAGAAGACAATGGCGAGCAGTTTTATCTGCATTTATTTATGCAAAGTATGGCTGATTTAAATTGGGATAATCCACAGTTGCGTAAAGAAATGTTGGGAGTCTTAGACTATTGGATTGAACAGGGCATTGATGGTTTTCGATTAGACGCGTTTATTTATTTATCTGTGGATAAAAATTTCCCCGATCACCCAGATGAAAAGGGACCGGGTACAGAAATGGTAGAATATGGAAAAAAACTGGATAGCTACCTCCATGAAATCAACTCTGCTGTAAAGCAGCACGAAAAAGAAATTCTTTTAATGGGGGAAGCGACTAGTGCAGACGCTGAAATTACACGGCAATATACCGATCCGGATAAGGATAGAGTAGATAAAATTATTACGCTGAAGCATTTTCCAGAAAAAACGGATCAATTGGACGACAGATTAAATAAAGAGATGCAATGGGCACCGTTAGATTTAAGAGCGTTCAAACAGAATCAAAAAGAATTTCAAGAAGCGGTTTCTGAAAAGGGAGGGCCGATTTTATTTTGGAACAACCATGATGAACCTCGGCATCAACACAAGTATGGGAACACTACAGTTTATAGAAACAACAGCCAAATGATGACAGCAGCCTTATTGTATTTACAAAAAGGGATTCCGATTATCTATTATGGAGAAGAAATAGGGATGAGGAATTTTATTTATGACGATGCGAAAGAAATGGACGATGAAAAGGCTAGTGAATTTTATAAAGAAGCGGAAAAGCTTGGTTGGAGTCATGACAAAATCATGCTGCATTTGAGTCTGACTTCTCGCGCTACTTCTAGAGGGATCATGCAGTGGGAAGACAGTGAAAAAATAGGGTTTACTGAAAGAAACACTCCTTGGACCCTGTACAATCGAGAAAAGCATTATAATGTCTTGCAACAAGAGGAAGACGAACAAAGTATTCTCCAATTTTATCGAAAATTGATTGCTTTAAAGAAAAAAGAATTGTTTACACATGGGAATTACAGGTTGTATGATTCGCCAGAAACGTTGTTTATTTATGAAAGGTCATTCAGAGAGAAAAAAGGATGGGTGTATTGTAATTTTTCGGATAAGGAAGAAACACTAAAGATGAGCAGTGAATGTGCAGCAGCGGAAGTCATTTTGGCGAATAAAGGCAATCGAGTAGATGACAGGAAGTTAGAGCTCGGCCCATATGGAGTAGTCGTTTTTATGAAATAAACGGATGACAGAAGTGTGGTCGTACAGCTATAAAAAACTCGAAACTCTGCTAGTAATTTTGAACGAGTTATGTTAAAGTGAATGATAGAAGAAAAGCTAGACGGGAGGGCAATGAAGTTGTACAATACACTTTTAATTGCTGAATTAATCGTATCTGTGTTACTGATTATTATTGTTGCCATGCAGCCAAGCAAAACAAACAGTGCTTCCAGTGCCTTAAGTGGAGGAGCAGAACAATTATTTGGAAAACAAAAATCACGTGGATTTGAAGCTGTGTTAAAACGGATCACAATAGTTCTAGGAACGTTGTTTATCGTGTTAGCTCTTGCTTTAGCATACTTATCCGCAAATTAAATACTTAAAAAGCTGCCTATATGTTAAGGCAGCTTTTTTTATATTCGTACTATCAACATCACCAATCAATCGCAGCAAACCTTTTTAGTGTATTGATAGGAATATGGTGCAATTTCAAGTAAAATAAAAGTATCAGAAAGAAAGCAGGAGACATTACATGAGAGATAGATCGTTTTATTTTAAAGGTGGAGAAAAGGCTGTACTGTTGTTTCATGCATACAGCAGTACGCCAAATGACGTTCGTATGTTAGGGCGCGCTTTAGAGAAAGAACATTATACGGTTTACAGTCCCACATTCAGTGGTCATGGGACGGATGATCTAGAAACGGTATTAGATCATTCACCCCAAGAGTGGGTAAAGGATGCTAAAAAAGCCTTGCAATTTTTAAGAGATGAAGGACATCAAGAAGTTGTGGCATTCGGTTTGTCGTTAGGCGGCATTATAGCCACTAAATTGATGCTGGAGGAAGATTTACTGGCTAGTGGTACATTTAGTTCACCTGCTATCCATAATGAAACCTCGAACGTTAGAAAAGAGTTTTTGAACTTAATGAAGATTTTAAAGCAAAAAAAAGGGGAATCAACAGAAGCCATCCAAGAACGACTTCCTGAATTAGAAGATAAGCTGGACAAACAATTGGCGGGTATTCGTGATATGGTAGATGAAATGGCTTCTCATTACGGAAATGTGGAGAAAAATATCTTTATCGGTCAAGCGGGAAAAGACGAATTGATCGATAGCAACATTGCGTATGAATTGAGAGATGCATTTACTAATGCTGATGTTGATTTTCACTGGTACGAAAATAGTCCGCATGCAGTAACAGTAGGGCCAGAACGTAAGGAATTAGAACAAGACGTACTTAACTTCCTAACTGCATTGCAGTGGAACGGGGGATAATCAATGACAAGTAAAGAAGTCTTAAAACAAGCAATTTTAGTTTATATGAATGAGCACAAAGCGGTGTCGTTTGAAATCAAAGATTTAAGTGAAGGTTTAAATAAAGGCAGTGCGAAAGATTTTAAAGAATTGGTCACTACAGTGGCTGAAATGGAACGAGAAGGGCAGCTTTTTCTTACTCGCAGCGGGAAATTGAAATTACCTAAACAAGATCCGGTATTGTCAGGAGTTTTTAGAGCGAGTGATAGAGGATTTGGGTTTGTATCGATCGAAGATGAAGAAGTGGATATCTATATTCCGCCTAATCGAACCAATTTTGCCTTAGATGGAGATAAAGTCAGTGTCGATATCGTTAATCCTGCAGAACCTTGGAATGACAAAGGGCCTGAAGGGAAAATCACGGCTATTTTAGAGCGCAACTTGACTCAGTTAGTAGGCGAATTCTGGGCTTATAGTGATGAAGGTATTGAAGAAACTGGATTATATGGTTACGTTGATCCTAGAGATAAAAAGCTCAACAGTTATCGAGTATTTATCAAAGCGGAAGGGGTAAAACCAGTAGATGGGTCAGTCGTCATTGTAGAAATTACCCACTATCCGGATCATGAATACACTCAAAGCATGCAGGGACTAGTTAAAAAAGTCATTGGGCATAAAAATGATCCTGGTGTGGATATTTTATCGATTGTTTACGACAATGGGATTCCAACAGAGTTTTCTCCAGCTGCACTGAAACAAGCGGATGCAGTACCGGATAAGATCTCTGATAAAGACATTGAAGGCAGGAAAGATTTACGGAATGAAGTCGTCATCACCATTGACGGCGCTGATGCCAAGGACTTGGATGACGCTGTAACGGTACGTCGCTTAGAAAATGGAAATTATCATTTAGGAGTCCATATTGCGGATGTTTCCTACTATGTAACAGAAGATTCACCATTAGATGGGGATGCTTTTGAACGTGCAACAAGTGTTTACTTAACGGATCGTGTTATCCCTATGTTGCCGCAACGTTTATCAAATGGAATCTGTTCATTGCATCCAAATGTGGATAGATTGACTATGAGCTGTGAAATGGAAATTGATTCTCATGGGGAAATCGTCAGTCACGAGATTTTCCAAAGTGTGATCCGTTCTTACCGCCGAATGACGTATTCAGACGTGAACGCTATTTTGATGGATAAAGATCCTGAAGTACGCGAAAAAAATGCTGATTTATTGGATATGTTTGAATTGATGGACGAATTACATCACATTCTTGAAAATCGACGTGTGCATAGAGGAGCTATTGATTTTGATTCTTCCGAAGCACAAATTGTAGTCGATGAATCGGGGCATCCATTAGATGTTGTGGTTCGTGAACGCGGTGTGGGCGAGCGATTGATCGAATCATTCATGCTGGCTGCAAATGAGACCGTTTCTGCACATTATTCTAAAATGGATCTTCCGCTAATTTATCGTGTACATGAACAACCAGACAGTGATCGCATGCAAATATTCATGGAGTTTGTAACAGCATTCGGAATCAGTATGAGGGGTTCAAGTTCAAACGTCACACCAATAGCGTTGCAAAACGTGCTAAAAGAAGTAAAAGACAAGCCTGAAGAAGCCGTTATTTCGACTATGATGTTACGGAGTATGAAACAAGCTAAGTATGATGTGGAGCCTTTAGGACATTATGGTTTAGCGGCTGAATATTATTCTCACTTTACATCGCCTATTCGACGTTACCCTGATTTGATTTTACACCGTCTGATTCGTGCCTATGAAGAAAATGGTACCGGAACAGCTGAAAAGAAAAAATGGGAAGGTATGCTGACGGAAATCGCTGAGCAAAGTTCGAAAATGGAACGACGAGCTGTAGATGCTGAACGTGAAACCGACTCGATGAAAAAAGCGGAATTTATGGCAGATAAAGTTGGAGAAATTTACGAAGGTGTCATTGGATCAGTGGTTAAATTTGGTCTGTTTGTAGAACTTCCTAATACGATCGAGGGCTTGGTCCACATTTCAACTATGCGTGATGACTATTTTAACTTTATCCCAGAACAATTGATGCTGATCGGAGAGCGTACAGGGGTTGTTTACCGTATTGGTCAAAAAGTTAAAATCAAAGTGACCAAAGCAGATCCTGAATTACGCGAAATCGATTTTGAATTGATCTCAGATCCTGAACTGGAAGTAAAAGCAGATCCGAGTCAAACTCAAAAAGGAAAACACAAAAAGCGTGATACGAAACGCCCTTCTAAAGAACAGCATAGAAGAGGCAAAAAAATAGCGACTGAAAAAGGGAAAAAATCTTCAAGAGACAAAACGAAAAAGAATCAACCTTTCTATAAAGATGTTGCGAAAAAGAAAGGAAAGAAAAAAGGTAAAAAATGAGTGAAGGAGGCAAAGGATTATGCCAAAAGGCAGCGGAAAAGTTCTTGCCCAAAATAGAAAAGCAAGACATGATTATGCCATTGTAGATACCATTGAGGCTGGAATTGTTCTGAAAGGGACAGAGATTAAATCGATACGAGCCGCCCGCATCAACTTAAAAGATGGGTATGCTACTATTCGAAATGGCGAGATTTATCTTCAAAATGTGCACATTAGTCCATACGAACAAGGAAATGTATTCAATCATGATCCGGTTCGTACGCGCAAATTGTTGATGCACAAAAAACAAATCGCTCGTTTGATTGGTGAAACCAAATCTAGTGGTTATACATTGATTCCGTTAAAAGTGTACATCAAGGATGGGTATGCCAAAGTATTGATCGGTCTCGCTAAAGGGAAGAAAAAATACGATAAACGTGAAGACCTGAAGCGAAAAGATCAAAAACGAGAAATAGACAGAGCTATGAAAGCTCGTTAGAAATAGCAGCATGAAAAATCTGAGAGTTAGGGGAAATATCCCGGCTTTCAGATTTTTTAATTTATCCACTGACACAATGTTGTATATTTCGTGAGATATAACGGTTTAGACTATCTTACATAATAGCTTATTTCGACCACTTATTTAGAGGAAAAATAGTAGGATATGAGATGAAACGTTTGACAGGTGAGCTGTTTTTTTATGCTTATTTTTTGTAATCGCTATCATTTTTATGTACGCTTATCATGGAGACACAAAAAAGAAAGGGCTGATTGGGTGATGGAGATAAGAGTAAAAAGAGCTCTGGCTGGGTTGTTTTTAGCAGGAGCTTTAGGGGCAGCTGGTTGTGGAAACAATGATTCTGGTGAATCTGGTCAGGAAAATGCAGGAGACTCAGGAGAAAAGGTTTTGACGGTATCGATAGAGGAAATTTATTCAGATTATTTTGAGTCCATAAAAGGCGATTTTGAAGAAGAACATGATGTGACAGTAGAATTTGTTTTCCGTGAGCAATTAGAGCAGGCAGAAGCCTTGCCTTTAGATGGTCCGGCTGGAATTGGACCAGATGTGATGATGATTCCTTATGATCGAATCGGCCAATTGGCTCAACAAGGGCACTTGGCTACTGTAACAGTACCAGATGACGGGCGTTTTAATGATACGGATATTCAACAAGTCACTGTGGATGACCAGATTTATGGCATACCATACTTATTGGAAACATTAGTCCTTTATTACAACAAAGATTTGGTAGAAACAGAGCCTACTACATTTGAAGATTTAGAAGCACTGATGCAAAATGAAGAATACAATTTTGATATAGAAGAGGGAAAAAATACCGGCTTCTTAGCCAATTGGCTTGATTTCTATTATTCATATGGATTGTTTGCAGGCTACGGGGGTTATATATTTGGCGATGAAGGCACAGATCCGACAGACGTTGGCTTGAACAATGAAGGGTCTGTTGAAGCATTGGAGTACCTTACTGAATGGTATGCACAATGGCCACAAGGAATGCAGGATGAGGGAACAGTGGGAGACTTTATAGATACTTCATTTATCGATGGAAAAACAGCTGCGGTCATTAATGGGCCTTGGGGAGCTGCTAATTATGAAGAAGGCGGAGTAAACTTCGGAGTAACGACGATCCCTACTTTACCCAATGGGGAGAACTATCAACCTTTTGCTGGAGGCAGGGGATGGGTCATCAGTAACTACTCGGAAGATATAGAATTGTCACAGGCATGGTTGGAATACATCACAACACATGACAACCAACTAGCGTTCTATGAAATGGTTCAACAAATTCCAGCAAATATAGAAACTAGACAAGTTTTGCTTGATGAAGGAACAGAAGTAGAAGCTGCTGTTGTTGAACAATACGAAAATGCTAATCCGATGCCAAATATTCCACAAACTGCAGAAGTATGGGACAATGCTAAAAATATGATTTTTGATACTGTATCTGGAAATAAATCAGCTGAAGAATCTGCTAATGATACCGTTGAAGTGATTCAACAACTGATTGAGCAGAAATACGAGTGAGCCATTTAGAATAAAATGAAGATTTAAATGATAGGTTAAACAGACCACTAGCATCTGTTGGGTACTTTCCAAGCAGGTGTTAGCGGTTTTAGATTTTTAGTGTGCTGGCTTTACTTTCAAGTGCCAAGGACAATATTGTGCTTTTTTAACGGTTATGTGATAAAGTAGGAAAAAGAAAATGTGTATGTATCAATTTAATGTAAAGACAATCGATCAAGAAACAGTTTCCCTGTTTGAATACAAAGGAAAAGCGTTGTTGATTGTGAATAGGGCTAGTGAATGTGGACTGGCTCCACAGCTGGAAGGGTTGCAAGAACTGTATCAAACTATCAAACAAGAGTTTTAACGTACTAGGTTTTTTTTCCTATCAATCCATGAACCAAGAACTGTTAGAAGGACAAGAGATTGCTGCTTTTTATTCTACTCAATATGGGGTTACTTTCCTTTGTTTGAAAGGGTATTGGTGAATGGTGCGAAAGCTCATCCGTTATATCAATATTTAGTGAATGAAACAAAAAGGAAGAAAAAAATGGAGTTACACGAAGTTTTTAATTGGGCGAGATGGAGAAATTATGGAACGATTCGCATCTCTGACGACTCCAGAAAAGATTGAAGATTCTATTGTTGAAGCTTTGGCAGTACCTGAATAAATCTATCCAAAGAGCAAACGAAAAAACTACAGCCGTAGTTTTTTTGTTTTTTTATCAACAGGTAACCAGAACAATGCTATACTAATTGGTATAGGTGAAAAAGAAAGGGGCGGTTGAAATGGAAATGAAAAATAAATATTTAACGATGTTGGCAAAAGAATACCCGACGATCGGATCAACGACTTCTGAAATCATCAATCTAGAAGCCATAATGAATTTACCCAAAGCAACAGAACACTATGTTAGTGATATCCACGGGGAATATGATGCATTTCAACATGTCCTGCGAAATGGTTCGGGAAATATCAAAGAAAAGATTGGAGAGATTTTTACTGATCGATTGACCCAAAAAGAAATGAACACGTTAGCGACAGTAATCTATTATCCAGAAGAAAAAACGGAAGATATCATGAAAACTTTTGAAACGGAAGAAGAAGCACGTGAGTGGTATCGCATCACTATCTCTAGACTAATTGAATTGTGCCGATTTGTTGGCTCCAAGTACACTCAATCAAAAGTACGGAAATCCTTGCCAGAGGAATTCTCTTATATTACAGAGGAATTGCTTTTTAAAGATGGGACCTTTTCAAATAAAGATAATTATTACAGTGAGATCATCGATAGTATCATCTCATTGGACAGAGGGAAAGAGTATATTACAGCATTGTCCTATTTGATCCAACGTTTAGTTGTTGACCACTTGCATGTGGTGGGAGATATTTACGATAGAGGTCCTTATCCGGATAAAATTATTGATGCTTTGATCCGCCATCATTCCGTTGACATTCAATGGGGAAACCACGATATTTTATGGATCGGAGCTGCTTCTGGTTCAGAAGTGTGTATGGCAAATGTGATCCGTATTTCTGCACGCTACAATAACTTAGATATTTTAGAAGACAGCTATGGAATCTCATTGCGCTATTTGTCCAACTTTGCGGAATCTACGTATACTGGAGATGCTGACAGTTGTTTTGCGCCTAAAGTGAATCCTGAGACCAATATCTTAAAAGAAGAGATTATTCAGAATACAAAGATTCATCAAGCTATTGCGGTTATTCAATTTAAATTAGAAGCAGCCATTATTGAAAGACATCCAGAGTTTCATTTGGAACACCGTCTGTTGTTAAACAAAATTGATTACGAAAATGGCACCATCACCATTAGAGGACAAGAATATCCTTTATTGAGCACCAACTTTCCCACCATCGATCCGACAGACCCGTTCAAATTAACAGATGATGAACAATGGATTGTGGATAAATTAACAGAAGGTTTTAAAAACAGTGGGAAATTACAAAAACACATTTCTTATTTGATCAATAAAGGAAGTATGTATCTGACATACAATGATAATTTATTGTTCCATGGGTGTATTCCGTTGAATGAAGATGGAAGCTTTATGGGAATGGAAATAAGAGGCAACTATGTCTATGGACATTCTTTGTTGGATAAGTTTGAAGATGCCGTAAGAAAAGGATTTTTGTATCAAAACAGAAGCAACAACCATAAGTATTTAGATTTAGTTTGGTATTTGTGGACAGGACCTGTTTCTTCTTTATTTGGGAAAGACCAAATGACGACTTTTGAACGCTATTATGTAAAAGACAAGGCTTGTCATGAAGAAAAGAAAAATGCTTATTACCGTATGCGCAATGAAGTTGAGACCTGTGAAAAGATATTAGCTGAATTTGGCTTAGATCCGACTAAAGGTCGCATCATCAATGGGCACACACCGGTAAAAGAAAAAAGAGGAGAAGATCCGATCAAAGCAGATGGCAGAATGTTGGTCATTGATGGTGGGTTTTCAAAAGCTTATCAAGGAACGACAGGTTTAGCTGGATATACGTTGCTGTATAATTCGTTTGGAATGATGCTGGTTTCTCATCAACCCTTCACGTCTCCTCAGGAAGCGATCGAGAATGAGATAGACATTGTTTCTACCCGACGAGTGGTAGATAAAGAATTGGAACGAAAGAAAGTGAAAGAAACGGATATCGGTAAAAAACTGCAAGATCAAGTAACTGATCTGAAAGCGTTGCTCGATGCTTACCGTAACGGGGATATCCCAGAGAACATAAAATAAATGATGTCCATTTATGGAGTCAGTAACCAAGATAACTGTTTCTTACTTAACTGGTAGGAAACAGTTATTTTGGTTTGTGAAGCTGGCAAAACAATAGCCAACCAGCTTTATGTGACAATTGAGGTAAAATCAAAAATAAAACAAAGAGAGTTTTTAATGTATTGTATTTATTTAACGAATAAAAAAACTCTTTTTCATTAATTTATAACGGCTTTCTGTTACAATAAAAATAGAAGATTCTGAAATCAGTGCACTGGAGGAAATGAAAATGAGTAAAGGTTGTACATTTTATTTTGTTCGTCATGGACAAACGTATTTTAATCATTACCGAAAGATACAAGGGTGGAGTAACACACCATTGACAGAAGAAGGTACGGAAGATGTGTATCGTAGCGCTAGAGGATTAGCGGATGTAGAATTTGATGCAGTGTACACAAGTGACTTAAGCCGTACGGTTCAAACAGCAAGTATTATTTTAGAAGAAAATAAACAGGCTGAAAATTTAAAAATTGAAATGATGCCGGAATTCAGAGAAGTCTTTTTTGGTTTCTTTGAAGGTGAAAATGTAGACGTCGCTTGGGAAACGATCAACCAAGAACTGAATTATCCTTCCATTCCTGAAATGTTTGCACAGGCAAGCATTCCCGAACGAATGAATGCGACTAAAAAAGCTGATCCGTATCACGATGCAGAAGATTTTTTAACCTTCTGGACCAGAATTGAAGAAGGGTTGATGAAACTGATCAGTAAACATCGTGATACTGGAGACAAAGTATTGGTAGTGGCTCATGGAAATACCATCCGCTACTTACTGAATAATTTAGTAGCAGAGCTAGAAAATCCGCAACCTCTTTTAAACGCAAGTGTCTCTATTGCTTCTTATCAAAATGGTGCTTACCATTTGGAAAAATACAATGAAGTCAGACACTTTAAAGATTTGAAAGAATAAGCTGAGCAAATCAGTTATACACATTCAGTTGAGTACAACTGGATGAACAACAAATATGGAGGTACAGCATTGACTACACCTAAAGGACTTGTATTTTTTGATTTAGATGGAACGTTATTGAATGCTAAATCAGAGTTGGATCAAGAAATCAGTGAAGCATTAGAAAGTATGAAGCGAAAAAATATTATTCCATTTGTAGCGACTGGCCGCAGTCCGATTGAGATTGAACATGTATTGGAAAATAGCCCGATAGATTCTTTTATTACACTGAATGGCCAATATATTGTTTATGAAGGAAAGGAAATATACCGAAGTGCTATTCCGAAAAAATTGATGAATGAATTGAAATCTGCTACCGATAAGTATGACTTTCCTTTATCTATGTACACACATGATAAAATCCGCACGACGAAGGATACTCAAACAATGATCACCGCTTATAAAAATATCCATACGAAACCACCTGAAGTGGATGCTGCTTTTCATTTGAAGGAAGAAGTATTGATGGCGCTGATTATTAATGATGATCCTAGTTACGATGAGGATTTTCGTTCTAAATTTCCTCAATTGTCTTTTTACCGCAATACACCGTATAGCGTAGACACTATTATTAAAAACAATTCCAAAGCAACTGGGATCAAAGAATTAGAAAAATTACTAGGCCTTGAAAATGTTCCAACGTATGCTTTTGGAGATGGTCCAAACGATAGAGAAATGATTGCCTATGCTGATTATGGTATCGCCATGCAAAATGGAGTGGATGAAGTAAAAGAAGTAGCTGATTACGTTACCTCATTTAGCAATGTAGAAGGCGGCATTATAGAAGGTTTGAAAAAATACAATTTAATTTAGCAGTTGTATTTATTTCGATAAGCAAATCCCATTCGCACTTTTGTGAATGGGATTTGTTGCATGGTGGGGGATAGTCCACTATTTTGCCTTATGGTGATTCAAACTGCAATGATCATCATTCAGTGTCTCTGGATGATGATCAAACTAAGCTTATCATCATAGCAATTTACTCCATCAGCTTTTATACACAAAATGGCTGAAACATTTAGTCCTCTGTTCATAAATAACCCTTTAAAGGAGCGTTTAGAATAGGGGAGAACCACTTGACCACAACAGCTTTTGTTTAGAAAACAAAAAAAGCAGTAAATACTGACAAATCAGTATTTGCTGCTTTTTTATTGTATGGAGACGAGGGGAGTCGAACCCCTGTCCAAACATAACGACACCTAGACGTCTACGTTTATAGTTATACTACTTAAAAGTTCGCTTAGTATTAGCCGCACAACAGGCATCGTACTTTGCTAGTCTGATAATCTCTTCTAAATCTTGCAGACGGAAAGATTTAGTGTATCCCACTGATTATAGGACCCTTACTCGAGTACATGGGCGATACCGAGAGGATCTACACTAAGCTGTTATTACGCAGCTAAAGCGTAAGAGTTATTATTGTTTTTAGCAGTTATATTTAACTGTAACGTTTTTACGTAGCCGTAACCTACGAAACGCGATCCAAGCTCGACCTATGCCTGTCGAATCCGTAACGCCCCCGAAATAAAAGGGAGTACAGACTTAGTACCTAAAGTACTATAATAGTCATCTATCTAACTCTGCAACTATCATACCACATCTACTAATCAAAAGAAAGTATGTTCGCTCCGGAAATAAAAAAAAGAAAGCTTAAGCTGCCTTTTAAGCAGACTATAAAACTTTCTTTTCTGTCATGCAAGTCCATTATAACCATTGCTTGTTGATTTTGATATAAATGTCTTTAACGTTTTGAGTTGTAACGATATAAGCTGTAACAATTAAAATCATCCATTTCCAGTAAATTACTGGCAAAGCCACAAAGTCAAAAAACGTACCTAGCGGGCTACCAGGAATCCAGATAGCTGCTGCAATAACAGCTAGTGTTGAAGGAATCACACTCATACTAGCTCTGCTTTGAATAAATGGAATTTTTTCGTTTGAATAATATGCACAACGACTGTCTGAGTAATCAATCCGATAACAAACCATCCTGAATGGAATAAAGGTGCATCTTGCACAGAGTTTACTTGGAAAACAAACCACATCAACAAGAAAGTCAAAATATCAAAAATGGAACTGATTGGTCCAATGCTGAAAGTAAATTTCAGCAAATCAGCAGTTTTCCAAGTAGCTGGTTCCATGAGATTTTCAGAATCCATTTTGTCCCAAGGAATGGCTAATTGTGCAACGTCATAAATCAGATTTTGAACGAGCAATTGGATAGAGAGCCCTTCTATTTGAGTGTGTAATTGTGCCAAAAAAGTTTTTTCTGTCAGATAACCGATTTCTTTTAGTTGGTTATTTTTTGATTTTTTTTCGGTATAAATAGAATTTTTTTGTTTACTATTATGTTTTCCTCCTTGACTTAAAGGAAAATAAGCGTGCTACATCATCAGCCGAATAAAATGGGTTATGGTAGCATGACTTATTTCTCTTTTAGTTTTCCAATCACTAGCAGAGCTTTGTTCCATACTCTTTCACCTCATTTTTATCGTTTATTTTGAAACGAATCTGTAGGACTTCTATATGATGGTTTACCTTCGTAGTACAGAATGCAAAACAACAAAAAAGCATACACCCCATCTGACGACAGAGTATATGCTTGAATATCCAATCCAAATAAAGGGTAAACATTCCATATCTAGATAATATTTTTTTGCATGTTAAAAAAACATTATGCCTTCTCCATCGTTGAGTTTTAGCACTATATGGCGTAGATTGTTCAACAGCTACGTTAAGAATGACCTTGCGTCGATCATTCCTGTTGACCCATTGGTGTCTCTCGACGTTTTTGTGCAGCAGCGTTTTTCCATATAGGAGCCTCGTCTAACAGAAGCTTTATTCATTTCGTTTGCCATGCTAGTTCAAAAAAATTTATAAGTCAAGTTTGATGGAAGAAAAATAATCATTTAAAAAAGCCTAATCAGTCAATCTTTAAGTAATACTTACGGATTCACAGTCAATGTAAAAAGTTTCATTTGCCGATATACTAGTATCATATTTATTAAATTGGTATCATATAACGATACTTGTGTTGCTTTAATATCATTAAGAATAAGAAAGGAGAAAAGACGGTTTAGTTAGAAAAAATGAAAGCGGTATCTGTTGTGACATATGAAGAATGGGAGTGAATAAAATGGAAAAAGTAATTGATGTACATCCAGATAATCTGGCTACTAGAAAGCCTGCTAAATATCGGACAGCTAAAGTTTGGCAAATTGGAGCTTTTGCACTAAATAATACAGCAACAAACGCATTTATGTTTTTAATGACTTTTGTATCCTATTATGCAACAGGAGTTGTTGGATTAGGAACTGTCTTAGTTTCAACGCTCATTACAGCTAGTCGTCTCTGGGATGGTGTTACTGATCCAATTATCGGTCTTTGGATTGATAAAACTGATGGTAAGTTAGGGAAATTCAGACCGTTTATGATTTCTGGTTATGTTGTTATGACCATTACCACGTTATTATTGTTTTTTACCAATCATTTAATTCCAGAAAACTTACGTTTGGCTTAATTTATAGTGTTGTATTTGATTTATATTGTTGGGTACACTTTCCAGACAGCTTGTACAAAATCTGGCCAGTCGGTATTAACCAATGATCCAAATCAACGGCCATTATTCTCTACATTTGATTTGTCTTATACGTCTTTATTCTTTGCTGGTGCTGCTGTTTATGTATCAAATTATCTAGAACCAAAACATGGTGGTTTTAATGAAGCTTTCTTTGCTGAATTTGTTATCACAGTAGTGTTAATGGTAGGAGTGTTAACTTTACTGGCAGTTGCTGGTATTTGGAAGCATGATAGAACAGAAAATTTTGGTACAGGTGGAAAACAAGAAAAAATTGGTTTAAAAGACATGTTTGGGATTTTAAAAGGGAACCGACCTTTACAAATGTTGATTGTTGCTGCGGCAACTGATAAGTTAGCCTTAACAGTTGCAAATAATGCTATTGTAATGGTCTTGTTATTTGGTGTCGTAATCGGGGATTATGGATTGTATGGTCAAGTATCAGCTTACACAATGATTCCTTCTTTGATTATTATCCAAATCGGTACAAGATATGCTCGTAAATTAGGTTCTAAGCAGGCTTTAGTAACTGCAACATGGGCATGTATCATTATTTACTCTGCGCTATTTGCTCTATTGTTACTAGGAGATCCTTCTCAAATCAGCTTTGATAACATGGGATTCATGACAATCGCTTTCTTAGTATTGTTTATTCTAGGTAATGGTGTGAAAACAGTATCAGGTGGGATTGTTATTCCAATGATTCCAGATATTACAGATTATGAAACCTATAAAACAAGCCGTTATGCACCTGGTGTAATGGGAACGATCTTCTCATTTGTGGATAAAATGATTTCTTCTTTTGGACAAACCATTATTGGTATTACTTTAGCCTGGGTCGGCTTTACTGAAGTATTCCCCACAACGGAAACTCCCTATACAGAAAATATTTTCTGGGTAACGATGTTGTTGTTCATTGGTTTATTGATTCTTGCTTGGATTGCTTCATTAATCGCTATGAGATTTTATGAATTAGATAGCAAACGAATGGCTGAAATTCAAGAAGTATTAGAAGAAAGAAGAATTGCTGGCAAATAAAGAAACAGAATAAAGCTTTTAATAAAGGATGGTAAGTACCAATGTGAAAATGGAACTTATCGTCTTTTTTGTTACAATGAATTCAAATAAGTTTCTGAGTCAATTTTGACAGCTTATTGTTTGTTATAAAGAAGGACAGATTGAATAGGAAATTAGAGGATGATCTAAATGATAATTCCAGAAAAAATAAATGCTTTGGTACATGTAAAAGGCCAATACTATAGTCTTAACTATCATTCCCATCAGCAATATGAACTGTATTTTTTCCATCAGGGAAAATGCAGATACCTGATCAATAATCAAATTTATGATTTGCAACGAGGAGATATCATTGCTTTAGATGGCACGGAACTTCATAAACCACATGTGCTTGAAGAGAGCGAATTATATGAACGCAGTATGATTCACTTTTCTGCCGCTTGGATAGAGAGTAGTCTGAAAGAATTAAATGCTCTTTATTTATTAGACGTGTTCAGAGATTTTCCACACCAAATTTTTCGCATTGAAGATCAAGAGTGCTACAATAACATCATCGAATTGGGTAAAAAATTAGCTGATTTATCTAAAGAAGAATTTACAGTTACGCAGGAAGCAGAGATAAAACTCGTCTTAAGCATGTTTTTGTTGAAAGTCTATCAAGCAAAGCGCAAACCAATCGTGTGGATGAAAGAAATAAAAAGCGAAAAAGATAAGTATGCTGAAAAAATCGCGACTTATTTGCAACAGCATTTTACTGAAAAAATCACTATTGAGAAACTGTCAAAAAAATTAAATATCAGCAAATCATATATTTCCCACGTCTTCAAATAATCTACTGGTTATTCTGTGATGGAATTTTTAATGGATTACCGTTTAGTTCAAGCCAAATTTCAAATAGAAGTTTCCGGAGCTAAAAAGACTTTAAAAGAAATAGCTTACGATTGCGGATTTGAAAGTGATGCGCACTTTAATCGTTTCTTTAAGAAAAAGATAGGTATGACACCCAATAGATATCGAAAAGAAGTTGAAGCTAATATGACCGCTGGTTCAAATCACGATTAAAAAAGAAAAGGAATTTTTATTTATGTTATATCCAATTGCTACTGAAAGTCGTACATTGACTGATTTAAATGATGTCTGGAAATTTTATCTAGATGATGAAACAAAAGAAATAGACGTAACGAAGCCATTAGTGACCGATGCTGTAATGGCAGTACCGGGCTCATTTAATGACCAAGGAGTTCTTTCAGAGATTCGCAGACATGTTGGAACAGTTTGGTACGAAAAAGAGTTTACGATTGCAAAGCCTTTACTGTCTGAAAGAATTGTCTTGCGTTTTGGGTCAGCAACTCATAAAGCGGCCGTTTATGTAAACGGCCAAAAAGTGGTAGAGCATACTGGAGGATTTACACCTTTTGAAGCCACTATCAATGACGCACTAGTAAATGGAAAAAACAGGGTAACCGTATCTGTCAACAACATTTTAGATTACACGACACTGCCTGTTGGAAATTACAGCGAAACCACTGACGAAAACGGAAATGTGATTCGCAAATCAAGTGAGAATTTTGATTTCTTCAACTATGCCGGTCTACATCGTCCAGTAAAAGTCTATACGACTCCACATAATTATATAGATGATATCATCATTTCTCATCAAGTAGATGGGAATGCTGCAAAAGTCTTTACTGTAGTGCGAACTGCTGGTCAATTTGATTAGGTAAAAGTTACTCTTATAGATGAGGAAGGAGAAGTCGTTGCCAGCAGCAAGGGTGTAGAGTCGGAATTGACAGTCGAAGATGCTCATTTATGGGAACCAATGAATGCATACCATTACATTGCTCGAGTGGAAGGATTTATTGCTGGAGAATTGATAGATGTCTATGAAGAGCCTTTTGGTATCTGGACTGTTGAAGTTGGGGACGATCAATTCTTGATCAATGGAAAACCGTTTTATTTCAAAGGTTTTGGAAAACATGAAGACACTTATCTCAATGGACGCGGCTTGAATGAGACGGCTAATGTACTGGATTTGAATTTGACGAAATGGATCGGAGCCAACTCATTCCGTACATCTCACTACCCTTATTCAGAAGAGATGATGCGTTTAGCAGATAAAGAAGGAATTGTAATTATTGATGAAACTACAGCTGTCGGGTTATTTTCAGCATTTGATTTTATGTTGTCTGGTGAAGGAAAAACTGCTAATACATGGGATACGATGGATACAACTCAAGCTCACGAACAAGTTATTCGTGAACTAATCGACCGCGATAAAAACTTAGCTTGTGTTGTTTTATGGTCCATTGCCAATGAACCTGCTCTTCATGAAGAAGGAGCTCGCGAATATTTTGAACCGCTAATCAATTTGACGAAAGAATTAGATCCTCAAAGTCGTCCGATAACGATTGTCAATATCATGATGTCGACTCCAGATAAAGATTTGGTAGCCGATTTATTGGATGTCATTGCATTGAATCGTTACTACGGTTGGTATGTACAAACTGGAGATTTAAAAGCCGGTGAAAAAGCTTTGCGTGCTGAATTAGACTTGTGGAAGGATATGTATCCTGGAAAACCTGTGATGTTCACTGAATATGGGGCAGATACTGTTCCTGGTTACCATGCTATTGATGACATTCCATTTACAGAAGAATATCAAGTACGTTATTACGATACGTACCACAAAGTTTTCAATGAGTATGAACAGGTGATTGGAGAACAATTGTGGAATTTCGCTGACTTTGAAACAAAAGTGGGCATCAACCGCGTTCAAGGGAATAAAAAAGGAATCTTCACACGCGCAAGAGAACCCAAAATGATTGCACATGTTTTAAAACAACGCTGGACAGCTATTCCAGATTTTAATTACAAAAATAAGAAACACCTATAAAGTACTCAGCACAGAAACTTACCTGTTTTCTGTGCTTTTTTTGTAGAGTAAACGGTGCACTTGTGTAAAAGTGACTTTGTAACTCTTTAATAGTTAAAACCATCAATTAGGGAATATAGTCTAATTATTGGCGGTTCTATTCTGTTTATCTGTGATGTATGGATGAAATAATGCAAAAAAATCAAAAAAATACGCTTTCACAAAACAAATATGTTGATTTTTTCACAAAAATTTTGTATGCTATCTATGAAGTTATTAAGAGAGCAGGTATGGATACATAAAGCTGTTTTGACAACTTTGAAAACGGATAGCAAAATATGGAGGTAAGAAGTATTATGAGTAAATCAATTAAAAAAAGAAACTTGTTTTTTGGAGTTTGTGCATCAGTGATCCTATTGGCAGCTGGATGTGGAAGTGATGATACTGCTACAGAAAGTGAATCAACAGCTTCTTCCGCTGCAGAAAGCACAGAAGTAGTAACAAGCGCATCTATCAGCAACGATCCTGCAGATGTATTAGCTGGACTTAGCGAAAACGGTACATGGATTTATGCGATTACAGAAGATGTTACTGTAGATGAAGATATTATGGTAGCTGGAACTTTCCATGATGGCGGGGAAGACAGTGGAGATGTATACCGTAAATTAGCTTTATATGCACAAGATGACGACCGCAATGTTACAGATGAATTTACTTTAACTGCTCCATCAATGACTGTTGAATCTCCAAACTTCAGAATCCAAAATGGTACATTTGCTGGAGATGTGATCGTTAAAGAAGAAGGGTTCGAACTTGCTGGATCAACTGTTGAAGGAAACGTGACATTTGATTCTCAAGAATTAATGGACTCTGCTAAATTAGATGAAGGTACAGTAACTGGAGAAATCACAGTAGCTGAATAACACCTCACAAAACATGAAAAAATTGGAACTCTCTTGTCTTTGCTCCTAGAAGACAAGAGAGTTCTTTTTTGACGTTCCAAAACAATCTGTTTGTTGTATACAATTAGTAGTGCCAAGCTATTGCTTTTGGTAAAATAAACTTAACAAAGTGCAAGACAACAGAGGGTGGGGATCTTATGACTTCAAAAGAAGTATTATTGTTATTAACAGATCAATGGGCAGACTGGGAGGCTGCTTATGCCATAGCAGAAGTAAATTCTGCAGCAAATTATTCGGTGAAGACTATTTCTTTTGATAAAGAATCCAAAACGTCTATTGGCGGGTTACGTACCGAGATTGATTATGATATTAAGGAGTATACGAATTTCAGTCGTTTGGCGTTAGTGATCCTGCCTGGTGGGTTTTCTTGGGCAGACAATCGATATGATGAAATAGCCGAATTTATCAAACAAGTTCGAGACCGACAAATTCCTATTGCTGCTATTTGCGGGGCAACCATTTTTCTAGGAAAACATGGCTTTCTGGATCATATAAAACACACTGGAGACAATTTTGAATTTTTTGAAAAACAAAGCGGGTACCGTGGGGAAACTCATTTTTTGGATGAACAAGTAGTCCGAGATGATGATGTCATCACAGCAAATGAAACAGCAGCGGTCGATTTTGCTTATGAAATCTACAAACTATTAAAAATCGATGATTTAGAAGAAATTGACGCATGGTACGATAATTTCAAGAATGGGTTTGTGAGAAAAGGGTCCAATGAAAAATAAATCAGCAAAGATTTAGGAAGGGAAACTATTTAATGGTATTCTAGATACTGTAAGTTAACATACAGTAGGGGGAAATTTCATGGAGACCATCACATTAGCAAATGGGTTAAAGATACCACTAGTTGGTACTGGGACGAACACGTATGGAAAAGAAGGCAATCAGTACAATGGAGAGTTGAATGGGGACTTCAGCGCTTTGGAACAAGCTATTCAATCAGGATATCGATTGATCGATACAGCTATTTCTTATCGAAATGAAGCTGGTGTTGGAGAAACTATTTCTGACAGCGGAGTGCTGAGGGAAGAGTTTTATATTACGACTAAAATTCCGGCAGATGAAGCTTATATCGGTACAAAAGAAGCGGTAGAACAAACAGTAATAAATAGTTTGAAGAACCTTCAAACAGATTACATTGACTTGTATCTGATTCATCATCCCATTGAAGATGAAGATAAATTAAAACACACTTGGGAAGTGCTGGAATCATTTGTAGACAACGGAAAAATCAAATCTATCGGTGTATCGAATTTTGATATTGATTTGTTGAAAAAGGTGCAGCAATTTGCACGTATCCAACCAGCTGTAAACCAGATTCAATCCAACCCGCATACTTGGAATAATGAAGTCATCGAGTATATGCAAAAAAATGACATTGTCGCAGAAGCTTGGGGACCGTTAAGTAGAGTAACAGATGAACAGATTGCTAAACTCAATAAAATTGCTGAAAACTACGGCAAAAACTGGGGACAAGTCTTGCTGCGTTACCAAATCCAAAGAGGTGTAGTCGTGATTCCTAAATCACACAATAATGAGCGACAAACTTCCAACTTGGAATTATTTGATTTTGAATTGACTGATGAACACATGATCATTATTGAATCGCTGTAAAATGAAAGAGTTGTCCGCTTAAGAGAAAACTGCTTAAGCGGGTAGCTCTTTTTTAATACCTGATTAATATTCTTCAGGTATCCATTCAGTAATTGGCTGGTGACGATAACGAGTGAGGTCGACTTTTCCCGACCGCGTCAGCATGATACCTTCAGACAACAGACGATCTTTTTGAGTAAAAGATCCCACCTCATCTTTTATAGCAATCTCTCCTTTGGCATTAATGATCCGATGCCATGGCAAATCATGTTTTTGACTCATTGAATGTAAGATGCGGACTACTTGACGCGCTCCGCGTGGATTACCAGCAAGAGCAGCAATTTGACCATAAGTCATTACTTTTCCAGTTGGAATAGAGCGGGTGATCCGAACTACACGTTCTGTAAATGTTGTCATATGTATGGGTCCTTTCTAATTTAGAGGTTATTGACTATAACAGCAAGCGCCGCTGATCATAGTTCGTTTCTCAACTGACTTTGACAACACCTCTCTTCAGCTAAAGTTATTTAGATGATGGAGTAGCCCTAAAAAAGCTGTCTTTAGTTCATTTTAGCGTTAAAATCACAAAAAAACCATCCATTCTTAAATTGGACGGCTTTTTAAAATTGAGTAAACTAGAAGAAGCTGTTGGTCAACGTTCCTAAACCACTGATGAGCACACTAATCGTATCTCCTGAAGAAATCCAATTAGATTCGGGTAAACGACTGTTCCCTTCCAGGACACCTTCAGGGGTTCCAGTAAAAATGAGGTCTCCTGGTAAAAGAGTCATATATTGAGAAAGCAAACTCACGATTTCTGCGCAACTGAACAGCATATTTCGAGTATTGTTGTGTTGATATAACTCTCCGTTCAGCGTTAAGGAAATGTCTAAGTCATCAGGATCTACCTCATCTTTTGTGACAAGATAAGGGCCAACAGGCGCAAAGTAATCCAGCATTTTTCCTACTGATTGAGATTGGGAAGATTCTTGTAAATCTCGTGCCGATAAGTCGTTTCCAATGGAATAGCCTATGATATGCTTCAGAGCTGTTTCTGAAGAAATCATTTTTGCTTTCTTTCCGATCACTATGACCAGTTCCGCTCCAAAATCGTACTTCTCAGCAAAAGTAGGCAGAGGAATATTTTGATTGTGTGCTGCTAAACTATTCTTAAATTTTCCACCAAATGAAAGTACGGTCGGGACCGATTCAATTTGCTCGGAAGCATGCAGTAAATAGTTGTAATTGACCGTAATGATTTTGCCTGGTTGGGTGAAGATAGGCAAGAAATAGATATCTTCTTCATTGATGTAAACATTGGAAAGCTGTTTTTCCGATACTTTTTGCTGTAAATGTTTTAGTTGTGCTAACCCATTTTGTGGATCATTAAAAAGTGCATCCATAGAATCAACAGAAGGCTCATTTAGGACTTTAGCAGCTCTACGAACATCTAAAATACCTTGATTCGTTTTGATGCCTATCTTTTCAATATTTTGTTTTTTAAAATGAACGATTTTCATCGGATCACCTTCCTATTAAAAGAAGTATAAAAGAATCTGAGTTGAAATTCAAAAAGACTGCTTTTCACAAATGGAAAAGCAGTCTGAATTTCCCGCTAACATATTTCTGCTCTATAATGTAAAGTACCGAGCCTAATGCGCACGAAACAAGAGTGTCTAACGGAAATAACGATTCCGGCCATTCAAAGTAAGCAGACAAAAGCCAAAAATACAACATTTGGACAATAAAGATAGCGTATGATCTTTTACCCAGAAAAATGAGACCTTGTTTGATAACATGCATTTTAAAAGTTGAGAGACACTTCAAACCTAAGTGAAAAATGAATACAGTGTAGAAAAAGGATAACGGATTTTGCCCTCTCCAAGAGGTCTCGAACGAATATAAAGGCACCGAAATGTCAAAATAATGAACTACCAAAAGATACCAAATACTAAATATAGCTCCTATTTTCATTAGTTTGTCTGCATAGGAACGATGACCATCAAAGACGTACCACACGCCCAAAGCGAGTGCAAAAAGGTATCGGAACGCTAATAATCGATACAAGAAACCAGGCATATCAAAAGAATAGGAAAAGTATTCATACCCCAAGTTTCCGATAAAACTAAATATCAGCATGGTCAGCGGGGTGGTTTTTTTTGCCAACATATAAAGCAAAGGCAATACAAGGATGGCTTGAATCATAATAGAGATGTAATAGCCTCCATAACCTCCGCGTCCGATCAAGTAAAAGAAAAAGGAGTGCTCTTCAGGGCCAAAAACAGCCTGTAAAGCGTAAATAATGAGAGCTATCGGCAAGAGCCGATACAATTTTTTCAAAAGAAAAATGGGGCGATAAAATTCTGATAAAGACGTTAGAGCATGTCGATTATAAGATTGAGTTTGATTGTAGCCTGAAATAATTAGAAACAAAGGGACTGCTTGCAGTAAATAAAAAGGGCCGCCGATTTTTTGTAACGCTTCATCGTTGAAACTGTGAATCAAGACAACAAAAATGATTGCTATACCCTTCATCACGTCAATATTCTTATTGTACTTCATTTCTAAATATGTGCCTCCTGAATGATTATTTGTTTATCATAACCAATTCCATTCTTGAAGTAAATTTTTTTTTTAATAAAAGCACAGCAAATCAACCATAAAAGCTCATCTTTGGCTTTTTTGCTTATGAGCGGTATAATAGAAGAGTAAAGAAATTATCGTGGGTAAGATTCATACAAATGCAGAAAGTAAGTAAGGCATTCAATGAGTTGCGGTGATTCAAAAAATTAGGAGGCTTTTTTTATGAATATTGGAATACCAACAGAAATCAAGAATAGTGAAAAACGAGTATCTGTTTCTCCATCTGGAGTAAAGAGTTTGATATCAGCTGGACATACTGTGATCGTGGAAAAAGGAGCAGGAGAAACTGCTGGTTTTTACGATGAACAATATGTAGAGTCGGGAGCTAAAATCGTTTCTACTGCTGAAGAAGTTTGGTCGTCTGATATGGTGATTAAAGTAAAAGAACCACTACCGGAAGAATACGGTTACTTCCGTGAGGATTTGATTATATTCACTTATTTACATTTGGCAGCAAATAAACCACTAACGGATGCTCTTAAGGAGAGCGGTGTAACGGCAATCGGTTATGAAACAATGGTCGGAGCAGACGGCTCATTGCCATTATTAACGCCTATGAGTCAAATTGCTGGTAGAATGTCTATTCAAATTGGAGCACATTTCTTAGAGAACAGTAATGGCGGAAAAGGAATATTATTAGGCGGTACGCCGGGAGTACGCTCCGGAAAAGTGGTTATTATCGGAGGCGGAGTCTCTGGAACAAACGCTGCTAAAATTGCTGTTGGAATGGGAGCAAACGTAGTCGTTTTAGACAACAATCCTAAACGTTTAAGTGAGCTGGGTGAAATATTCGGCAACGCAGTACAAACAATTATGTCGAATGAGTACAATATTGAAGAAGAACTTAAAACGGCAGACCTTGTTATCGGAGCTGTATTGATTCCAGGAGCGAAAGCCCCGCAATTAGTTTCTGAAAAAATGGTCAAACAAATGTCAGCTGGATCAGTAATTGTAGATATCAGTGTTGACCAAGGTGGTATCATCGAAACAGCGGATACTGTTACGACTTTAGATAATCCTGTTTATGTGAAACACGATGTTCTTCACTATGCAGTAGCGAATATTCCAGGAAGCGTAGCGAAAACAGCTACTCAAGCATTGACAAACGTAACGATTCCATATGCTGTAACTATCGCAAATAAAGGTTTGTTGGAAGCTGCTAAAAGCAATTCAACGATATACACGGGTATCAATGTGATGCAAAATCAAGTGACTCACAAAGAAGTTGCCCATTCATTAGAAACAGACTATGTGGAAGCTAGTAAATTATTTCATTAATCTCAATGAATAGAGATCGAAGCGAGGATTAAAAATGGCCAAAAGAAATAAAAAAAGTGAAGTTATCATTCAAGAGACTTCAAATAATACAGAGAATTTTACTGAATTAGAGCTGTTCATCCATAAAGATAAAATTGGGATGATTCAACAGCCAAAAGGTGAGTCTATCACTACTGTTAATAAAAATGGTAATGAAGCGAAAGCTAAAGATATTGATGAAGCCATCAATAATTTGATTATGGATTATAACTTGCATTATATGTAGAATAGGACGCTCGTTCTTCTGTGAGGAACGAGTGGTGTATTTAGAAAAGTATTGTAATTCAACTACAAGGATGTGAACTTGTAATGGAGACTGTTAAGCAACTTCCGTTTAAACAAAGAATGATTCGGCTTTTTAAGGTAAGTAAAGATAATTGGGCTCGAGCAGATGTTACTTCTCAAGCAGGAGAGCTGGCCTACTTCGTATTATTTTCTCTTTTTCCTATTTTATTAGTGATTGCCAATATCATTCCCTTGTTTCCAATAGACGTCAATGCAGTGTTGTCTTACATGGAAACAGCTGTTCCGCCTGATATTTATAGTGTGATTGAGCCTATATTGATTGGGTATTTAAACAGCTCGAGTGGAGGAGTTATCTCGATCGGGTTGATCACGGCCCTCTGGTCAGCCAGTAAAGCGTTTAATTCATTGCAAAATTTATTGAATGAAGTTTATGGGGTCGAATCTAGAAAGAACTTTATTTTGGTACGATTGGTCTCATTATTGATCCAATTGGCTATTGTGTCAATCGTAGGAGTCATCGTTTTTATCTTTGTTTTTGGAGAGTTTATCGTTTCCTTTATTGAAGATCTTTTAAGTATTGATTTGGGAATCATCATGCAAATACTGCAGTTGCGCTGGTTGATATTACTGATCGTATTGGTTTCCTTGTTTATGGCAATTTACTTCTTAGTGCCGAATCACCATTTAGGCATTAAATATGCTGTTCCCGGTGCCATCTTTGCGACTGTCGGCTGGTTAGTATTGTCTCAAGGTTTTTCAATCTACTTACAGTTTGCAGGTGGAGATGCTGCGGCTAATGCAACATTCGGGGTATTCATTGTTCTGATGTTGTGGCTGTACCTCGCTGCAACCATACTTTTATTAGGTGGCTTAATCAATACTATTTATTACGAATACAAAAATGGTCACACAATACAAGAAGCTATTGAAAAAGAAGACGAAGAGAAACCTGAAACCAATGAAAAGAAAAAATTGCCAAAACAACGTAAAAAATTGGTCAAAGTAAAAGAAGTCGAAAAACAATAGAGCATGGAATTAGTCATTTAGTTCTCCGGACAGTACCCAATCGGCAAATGTTAGGTGCTTTTCCTAAAAATTGCCGGGTGGTACTGAGAGTGAGAACTGACTAATGCAACGCGTTTGATAGAGCGTGGAGCCAGCTTGGTCTGCGCAACACGTTTAAAAAGATGAATCTTAGAAGCAGGAATCAGTAGACCTGGACTTCTAAGATTTATTTTTTTGGGCAATTAAGGGTCATGAAATCGACTATTTTCTTAAAATAAATTTGCTGTACTTTATTTGCTTTAGCAGTTGAAAAGCGGAATGATTGAATCTTTAGTGACCGCCTCTCGGAAGTTTATGTCATTTTTACTAAGAAATGAGAAGAGTCCTTTTTTTTACAGCCTTTTTCTTATATAATGATTGAAGCTAAATGAACTAACAAATGAATAATTTATTTGATGTGCAAGGAGATTATTGAAAAAAACATGAGTGAGAAAAAAGAATCTAGAATTGACTATGGAATAGTGCTCTCGTTGTTGTTACTTGCTATTATCAGTATCGCTACAATGTTTTCAACCATTTCGCTGATTGGCGGAGGGGGAATGAGGGCGACGATCATGCATATCGCCTGGTATATTGTCGGTGCTGTTGCTATTATTGTGATTATGCAGTTCGATTCTGAGCAGCTGTGGAAAATTACTCCCTATGCTTATGGTATAGGATTGTTCCTGTTGGTCTTGGTCCTCTTTTTATATGATGAGCCTACCTTCTTAAGGACAGGAGCTAAGAGTTGGTTTAAATTAGGACCGCTGACTTTTCAGCCTTCTGAGGTAATGAAAATTGCTTTTATCTTAATGTTGGCCAGAACAGTAACGAAACACAATGCTGCTTTTGTGAATCATAAGACAGAATCTGATTTTATGCTATTAGGAAAAATCGCTTTAGTTTCTGCACCTCCTATGTTAATGGTTTTGCTGCAAAATGACTTAGGAACGACATTAGTTTTTATTGCTATCGTTATTGGAGTCATTTTAATGTCAGGAGTATCATGGAAAATACTGATTCCTTTATTTGGATCCGTAGCCATTATAGGAGCCACACTTCTGTTACTAGTAGTGTACAATCGAGAATTTTTATACAATTTAGGCTTTAAAGATTACCAATTTTCGCGAATCGACTCATGGTTGGATCCTTACCATGATACTCAAGGAGCGGCTTATCAATTGCTGCAAAGCATCAAAGCGATTGGTTCTGGTAAAGTATTTGGAAAAGGCTTTGGTATTTCAGAAGTTTATGTGCCCGTTAGAGAATCCGATATGATTTTCTCTACGATTGGTGAAAACTTTGGATTTATTGGCGGCGCAGTATTGATTTTGATTTATTTTATGCTGGTTTATCAAATGATTCGCGTCTGCCTAGACACAAAAAATATTTTCTATACGTATATCTCAACCGGTGTTATCATGATGATCGTGTTCCATGTATTTGAGAATGTAGGGATGAGTATTGGACTATTACCTTTAACGGGTATTCCTTTGCCATTTATTTCTCAAGGGGGGTCAGCTTTACTTGGGAACATGATGGGGATTGGTTTGATTATGTCTATGCGGTACCATTACAAGAGTTATATGTTTTCTGAAGATGATGAAGAATTCAGATAAAGGGACTTTTACTTTGAAAAAATTAGCGTTATACTAAATAAAGACAAATGTATTTGGAGGAGATGGTATGTTGCAGTTTTATTGTATTCCAACTTGTTCAACGTGTAAGGCAGCCAAGAAATGGTTGCAGCAACACCAGGTTGAATTGGAGGAAATCAATTTAAAAACCAATCCTCCTGATAAAGAAACCTGGATCAAGATTCTTCAACAGTCTGACTTGCCCTTAAAGCGGTTCTTCAACACAAGCGGTACGGTGTATAAAGAGCGGGGATTGAAAGAGGTCATTCCTGACTTGACGGAACAAGAAGCGGCAGAGCTGTTGGCGAGTGAAGGGATGTTGGTCAAACGACCTTTGATTCTGGCAGACGGCAACAATCTGATCGGGTTTAAAGAAGAAGTGTATGAAGCAATTTGGCAAAAAGAAAGGGAGTCTGTGGTAAATGGCGAATGAAATGAAGTATAGTTCAAATGGACTATGGATAGCTAAAAACGGTGACCATTATCGAGTAGGATTATCTGAAAAAGGACAAGATGATATCGGAGAAATCATGTTCGCAGATGTGCCTAAAGATATCAAAGCTTTGAAAGCCGGTGATTCTTTATTAGGCGTTGAGGGAGCAAAAGCTGTTACAGAATTAGAATCTCCATTAAGCGGAGATGTTGTACAATTCAACGAACGTTTGTTAAACGCTCCAGAAGAATTAAATAAGGAAGATCAAAAAAGCAATTGGATCGTTGAGCTGACAAATATAGATACAAGTGAACTTGCAAAGTTGGAAGACAGTCTACAACAATAAGAAAACAAAAAGTCGTTGACAGACTACGCGGAGACTGATAAACTAACTTCAAGATTAATGGAATAGATTGCTATGAGAAGAAGAGTAAGTTCTAATGGACATTTTTTAGAGAGCTCCGGTTGCTGAAAAGGAGTAGTGGAAATGGAACTGAAGATGGTCTTTGAGCAGAATGAGTGAATGCTTTGCACAAGCTTGTTCCGGGAGCTCCCGATACAGAGTCACAGTATACGAGTCGCAATAGTCTCCGTACTGGTTAAGGTTCATTCAGTGATGGATGAATAAATTAAGGTGGTAACACGAAATGACAGCTTTCGTCCTTTATTTGAGTAAACAACTTGAATAGTGGACGAAAGTTTTTTATTTTATACATTATGAAAAGTTTGAGAGAATGGAGAGCAGCAAATATGATTAATTTATCCAACATAACGAAACGTTTTGACACGAAGCAAGGCCCTTTAACTGCTGTCGACAATGTCAATCTCTCCATTGATAAAGGAGAAATCTATGGCATCATCGGTTATTCCGGTGCAGGTAAGAGTACACTGGTCCGTATGTTCAATGGTCTTGAAAAGCCCACAGAAGGAGATGTTTCTTTAGGAGACAGCATCATTTCCAAATTGACCGGAAAAGATTTAAGACAAAAAAGACAGAAAATCGGGATGATCTTTCAGCATTTCAATCTGTTGTGGTCAAGAACAGTTTTGGAAAATGTGCTCTTGCCATTAGAAATAGCGAAAGTACCTAAGTATGAACAATTAGATAAAGCCAACGGATTGATTCGCCTAGTTGGATTGGAAGGACGGGAAAATGCTTATCCTGCCCAACTATCTGGTGGACAAAAACAGCGGGTCGGCATTGCCCGAGCATTAGCCAATGATCCGGAGTTGCTATTGTGTGATGAAGCAACTAGTGCATTGGACCCTCAAACCACAGATGAGGTATTGGACTTATTATTGGAAATCAATAAGCGTTTGAATTTGACGATCGTGATCATTACACATGAGATGCACGTAGTAAGAAAAATATGCAACAAAGTAGCAGTGATGGAAAATGGAAAAGTGGTTGAAGAGGGCAATGTGTTAGATGTCTTCAAGCGCCCGCAACAAGAAATCACCAAACGCTTTATTCGTCAAGATACGGATCCTGAAAGCGAAGATACTGACTTGGTTCTAAGCCAAGTATTTGCCGATTATCCTGATGGCAAATTGCTTCACTTGACCTTTAACGGTGAGAACTCCAAACAACCCGTTTTGTCTAAGTTGATTCGCAATCACTCAATCGAATTGAATGTCATTCAAGGAAGTATCCAACAAACGCATTCTGGTTCAATTGGTTCACTGTATGTTCAAGTGACTGGAGAACAAGTAGTGATCAGGGATGTTATCCACGATTTACATGACATGAATGTAGAAGTTGAGGTGATCGAACATGTTTAGATCTTTAGTGATCGGAGAAAGTCTTTTAGCGCAATACTTTGATTTTTCTGAAGTCAATTGGGAAAGAATCGGAGAAGCTACTCAAGAAACCTTATTGATGACCATTGGTTCTGTCATCGCCGTATTTATTTTAGGATTGGTTATCGGATTATTATTGTATGAAACAAATGGTAAAAAAAGTATGACCGTAACAATTCTGCATGGAGTTGTCAGTATTTTAGTAAATGTGTTCCGTTCTATTCCGTTTATTATATTAATCGTTTTATTGATTCCATTTACACAGCAAATTGTCGGAACAATGATAGGTCCAGTAGCAGCTTTGCCGGCCTTGATCATATCGTCAGCTCCTTTTTATGGACGGCTGGTTGAAACTGGATTTAGAGAAATTGATAAGGGGGTTATTGAAGCCGCAGAAGCTATGGGAGCCAATAAATGGCAAATTATTTATAAAATTTTGATTCCAGAAAGCATGCCTTCCATCATTGCTGGTATCACGACAACAGCGATTTCGCTAGTCGGCTATACAGCGATGGCTGGAGTTATTGGAGCAGGCGGTCTAGGTAACCTAGCTTATTTGGAAGGATTTCAAAGAAATCAACCGGCTGTAACCTTGGTAGCGACCGTCATTGTATTAGTAATGGTATTTGTGATTCAAGGTATTGGAGATCGCGTAGTAGATCGCGTAGACAAACGCTGAGTTTGAAAAAAGATTATTTGAATAGGGATTAAACTATAAAAAATTATTAGGGGGATTTAAGGTATGAAAAAATCAGTATTTATCAAATCATTAGCAACAGTAGGGGCGGCGTTATTGTTAGCAGCTTGCGGAAATGGTGGGAACTCTGAAGAAGGGGCAAGCGAAGATACAACCATTCGTATTGGAGCGAGCAATACACCACATGCAGAAATATTAGAGTTCGCTGCACCTATTTTGGAAGAGGAAGGCTACACACTGGATATTACGACTTATAACGACTATGTAGTGCCTAATGTAGCATTAGAAGAAGGCGACTTGGATGCCAACTATTTCCAACATGTACCATTCTTCGAAGCAGCAGTAGCTGAAAATGATTACGACTTTGTCAACGCAGGCGGGATTCATTTGGAACCAATCGGCTTATTCTCTCAAGGCTATGCTAGTTTAGAAGAGTTGCCAGACGGCGCGACAGTGCTTGTCAGCAGCAACCAACCTGACTGGGGTCGTATCATCGGAATTTTCCAAGAAGCTGGTCTAGTATCTGTAGATGAAGGAACAGATTTAACGACTGCGACATTTGACGATATTGTGGAAAATCCAAAAAATATTCAATTTGAATACGAAAACGATCCAGCTCTAATGCCTACACTTTACCAACAAGGTGAAGGCGATGTTGTAGCAATCAACTCGAACTTTGCAGTAGATCAAGGTTTAGATCCATTAGAAGACTCTATTGCATTGGAAAGCGAAAGCTCTCCATATGCTAATATCATTGCCGTGAGAAGCGAAGATGCTAAAAATCCTGGTATTTTAAAATTGATCGAAGTATTGAGATCTCAAGAAGTTCAAGATTATATTCTTGAAACATGGGATGGTGCAGTAGTTCCTGTAAGTGAATAATTTTTTCTGATAGAGCCACACCTTTTGTTGTTGAGAAGGTGTTGGTTCTATCTTTTTTGCTGATCGGAGGGTGATTGTGCGTGAGAATTTACTTGAGAGGGGCGGCTACTTATAAAATAAAGTAGATTAGGTGCTGAAATTTTAGTTATCAGGGTTCTAGCGAATAAAACAAAGCAAATTACTCAATGAAATGTGAGATAGAAGGGCTCTATCTCACAAAAGCCGCTGAAATCTGGAGCGAATTGTGATTTATAAGGGTTCTAGCGGATAAAGCAAAGCAAATTACTCAGTGAAATGTGAGATAGAATCCCACTATCTCATAACGTCAGAAAACACCCCCAAAACTGACAAACAGTTTGGGGGTGTTTAATAGTTAAAACTATCTTATTCAGAAATTGTTGCAGAAAATTGGCTGTTGTACAAGTTTGCGTAAAAGCCGCCTTGTTCTAATAATGAATCATGTGTACCTTGTTCAATAATCGAACCTTGGTCCATGACTAGAATCAAATCAGCATTACGAATAGTAGACAAGCGGTGAGCGATAACAAAGCTCGTGCGTCCTTCCATAACTTTATCCATGGCTTCTTGGATCAGTTTCTCTAAACGAGTATCTACAGAACTGGTCGCTTCATCTAAAATCAAAATATCGGGATCAGCTAAAACTGTACGAGCAATCGTCATCAATTGTTTTTGGCCCAATGAAATATTGCTGGCTTCTTGATTGATTTCCATACCGTAACCATTTGGCAAAGTTTGGATGAAGTGATTGACGTTTGCGATGTCAGCTGCATGAATCACTTCATCATCGGTTGCTTCCAATTTTCCAAAACGAAGATTCTCCATGACAGTATCTTGGTATAACCAAGCGTCTTGGAGTACCATACCGAAATGTTTTCGCAGGTCGGAACGAGTCAATTTCTTGATATCCACGCCATCAACTTTGATACTACCGCCGTCAACGTCATAGAAGCGCATCAACAAGTTGACTAAAGTAGTCTTACCAGCGCCTGTTGGACCAACGATAGCGACCATTTCACCAGGATTGACATGAACACTGATGTCTGTCATCAAAGGATTTTTTTCATTGTAGCTGAATGAAATATGATCAAACTCAACGGTACCTTGTACTTTTTCTGGTAAAGTAGTCATCACCATACCTTGAACTTCTTCCGGTTCATCTAAGAGTTCAAAAATACGGCCAGCTGCTGCTCCAGCACTTTGCATGATACCTGACAATTGCGAGATTGTCGTAATCGGCTGATTAACTTGCCATACATATTGAACGAAAGCTTGTAAGTTCCCGATAGTCAAAGTACCGTTAAAAGCAAAGAAACTACCGATCATAGCCACTAATATATAAGCCAGATTAGAAACCAGTCCTACTATTGGAGCCATTAGAGAAGAAATAAAACTGGCTTTGAAACCATGCTCACGCAAGTTTAAGTTGCGTCTCTTGAACTCTTTGATAGAATCTTCTTCTTTTCCGTATAATTTGATTTCTGTAAAACCATTTAAGTTTTCTTGCGTAAAACCAAATAGATCTCCCAGAGCGTCTGCTTGACCACGGAATGAACTTTGTGATTTAGCAATTACCACACGAGCGACTAAAATAGCGATAGGAATGGTCATAATGACAATCAATGCTAGAGAGAAATTAAGAGTCAACATCATTACAATGGCAAAAGCAATTCCCAACACACCGTTCAATACTTGTATCAATGATTGCTGCAATGCATTGGTGATAGCATCTATATCACTGGTAACACGACTTAAAATATCTCCAATTTGATGTTTGTCAAAATAAGAAACCGGCATACGATTTATCTTAGAAGAAATATCGTTCCGTAAATCACGCATCCCTTTTTGAACTACATTTGTTAAGGTATATTGCGAAATGTATTGTGAACCGTGATAGAACATACCACGGATAAAATAGGCAATCAAAACTTTTGTTAAGTAAGGGTAATTCATCCCTGCACCTTCGACACCACGAACAATATCAGCAAGGTTAGCCGTAATTTCTGTAATGGCTAAACCGATAATGAAAGGTTCAAGGGCGCTTGAAATCGATAGTAAGACAGTTCCAAAGATAGAAATAAAGAACTGACCACGGTAATTTCTAAGATAAACCCATAACCGAGTAATTTGTTTTAGTCCTTTCATTGGTTTAATTCCTCCTCACTTAATTGAGATGATGCAATTTCACGATAAAGCGGGCTGTTTTGAAGCAGCTCTTTATGCGTTCCTTTTGCAGCGATTTCTCCTTCATCGAGTAAGATGATTTGGTCAGCATTCATAATGGAACTTACTCGTTGACCAACAATAATGGTAGTAGCGTTTTGCGTAACTTGGCTTAAACGATTTCTTAAAACAGCATCCGTTTTAAAATCTAGTGCTGAGAAACTATCATCAAATACATATATACTCGGTTTACGAATAATTGCCCGTGCAATAGACAGACGTTGTTTTTGGCCGCCAGATAAGTTGCTTCCACCTTCAGCTAAAACTGTTTCGTAATGATTTTTTAAGCGCTCGATGAACTCTTTGGATTGAGAGACATCTGAAGCTTCTTCAATTTCATTGTGAGTAGCATCCCAGTTACCATATTTCAAGTTCTCAGTGATGCTTCCTGTAAAGAGTAAAGCCTTTTGCGGTGTGAAACCAATTTTGCGTCGCAAAGCTTTCAGATTGTACTCACGAATATCAATGCCATCGACTAAAATACGTCCTTCAGTCACATCGTAAAAACGAGGAATCAACTGAACAATAGAAGATTTCCCACTTCCTGTTGACCCGATAAAAGCAACCGTTTCTCCAGGTTTAGATTCAAAACTAATATTTTTTAATACGGGTTTATCTGCATCAGGATAAGCAAAACCTACATTATCAAATGTAATGTAACCTTCTGTTTCCGTTACTTGAATACCGTTTTCGTTTGGATCGATAGAGCTTTGTTTTTCCAGGACTTCTCGTAAACGATTTGCGCTGACAGAAGCTCTTGGGTACATAATGAAAATATTTGCGAACATTAATAATGAAAATAATGCATGGAAAGCATATTCGATAAAAGCGACTAAAACCCCAACTTGAATATTTCCCGCAGCGATTTGACTGGCACCTAACCAGACAATCGCAATAATTACGATATTGATAATGAGAGAAAATCCAGGTTGAGTAATAGCCACTATCTTAAACAGTCGAGAAGAGACTTTACGGTAATCATTGTTGGTATCATTGAATCGTTTTTCTTGAAACTCTTCGCGGTTGAAGGCCCGTATGACTCGTAAACCGGTTAAGTTTTCTCTCAGTATACGGTTGATATTATCTAAGAGTGACTGTTGTTTTTTAGACAACGGTTGTGTAGCACGCGCAATGAATAGAATCAATAAAATAATAATCGGCATTGCTGGAAGTACCGCAATAGCTAAATCTGGGCTGGTCTGTACAATCATCATACCGCTCACGATGATCATCAAAGGGGTAACTACACCAAGACGTAAGATCATTTCAGTAAATTGCAGCAATACAAAGGCATCGGTTGTAATACGAGTCCCAAGAGAAGAAACCCCGATTTCATTGTATTCAGCGTGAGAATATTTCATCATACTGGTATAGGCATCATTTCGCATGTCCATAGTCATGGTATTAACAATTTTACTCGATGCATAAGAATTGACGATTCTTCCGATAAAACCGAAGATAGTCAGCAATAACATAAAAATAGCATATCGCCAAATTAAAGAGCGATCGCCTGGAATGATTGCATTATCAATCATTTGTGCCAACAAAGTAGGAAGGCCTAAATTGATTAAAATAAATCCTAAGGCTCCAATAATATTGATAACGAGTAATTTAGGGTATTTCCGAAGATACTGCCAAATAAATTTCATATATATAAACGCTCCTTATCTTAAAATTTTTAATAACAACCTTAACGTAACTAAACAAAAGAAACGGCCTAATGCAGGTGCACTAGGCTCAATGAGTTTATTTTATGTTTTTATCCTACTAAAAGCAATTGCTTTCTTGCTAAAAGTGAATTTTTTTTATCTGAAGAGACTAAAACGTTAGTGAACTGGTGTGTAAAGTGGGGGATAATAAGGTGTTTTTAAACACTCCACTTCTCATAATCTTCGTCAGCCATTGATTCTACCATTCCAACCAAATACCCATTTCCAACTTGAGAGAAGAAGTCATGATTTGAAGTTCCAGTTGAGATCCCATTCATAATAACCGGATCTACATCGTCCGCGGTATCTGGGAATAAAGGATCAAAACCTAAATTTTGCAATGCTTTATTGGCATTGTACCGCAAGAAAACTTTGACGCGCTCAGTCCAACCCATCTCGTCATACAAGTATTGAGTATAATTTACTTCATTCTGGTAAAGAGTAAACAACAATTCATACGTCCAATTCTTGATTTGTTCTTGTTCGTTTTCAGGAAGCTGATTGTACGCAATTTGGAATTTGTATCCAATATAAGTTCCGTGGACCGATTCGTCACGTAAAATCAATTTGATGATTTCAGCTACGTTTGGCAATTTGTTATTGCCTAAATAATGAAGCGGAGCAAAGAAACCTGAATAAAATAAGAAAGATTCCAGCAATACACTAGCTACTTTACGTTCTAAATCCGTTCCGTTTTGATAAACGTGGTTGATAATTTCAGCTTTCTTTTGAAGCATTTCATTTGTGTTGGTCCATTGGAAAATTTCATCAATTTCTGATTTAGTATTCAGCGTACTGAAGATAGCACTGTAACTTTTCGCGTGCATAGATTCCATGAATTGAATATTGTTGTATACAGCTTCTTCGTGCTGCGTACGAATCGAGTCCTTTAGAGAAGCTACTCCATCTTGAGATTGAAGAGTGTCCAGTAAAGTAAGACCGCCAAACACCTTTCCCATCATATCTTGTTCATCTTTTGGAAGATTGTACCAGTCGTTCAAATCGTTTGACACTGGGATACGTGTATCGGTCCAAAACTGTTCAACCAACTTTTCCCAAGTTAATTTATCAATCATATCCTCAATTTTGTTCCAGTTTATAGCATGATATTGTTCAGTCATTGCATCAACTTCTCCTTACTTTCGAGTTTATTCGTAGTGTTAAAAGTGCTTTGCTGTAGGTGTGGAGGAGAAATAAGTAAAGAATTTAAAAGGTTTGATTTATCCTGTTTCACTAATAAAGTGGACAAATCGCAAGGAACTCCCTGCTGATTTGTCCATTTTAATCTACTCCCACGTTATCCACAGATTTTTGAGGTGAAAAGAACCCCATTCAAACTTTCCTATTTTCTTGTCGTGTCTACCAAGCGACCTCCGCATCCTTTAGTAGAGCTGCAATCGCTTGACTCTCGGTAAAATCATTCTCTTTTTTGAGGACAAAAAGCGTCCTCTAAAAAGAGAATAGATTTTCCATTCGAGTCAGACCAGCGATTTCCGCATCCTGTTCTAGTAGAGCTGCGGTCGCTAGACACTCGAGAAAAAGATAAATTCAATTGAGGATAAAAGGCATCCTCAGTTGAATTTCCTATTTTCTTGTCGTGTCTCCCAAGCGACCTCCGCATCGTATAGTAGAGCTGCGAGGCCTAGCAATTTTGCAAAAAAGATAAATTATGTTTGGGACTGAGAAACGCCCCAATCATAATTTTCTATTTTTGCGTCATTGCTCCCAAGGCCTCTCCGCATCCTGTTTAAATAGTACAGCTTTCGCATTGGTTGGAGCCTATTTCTTCTGAGTTTTCTGTGAAGGTTCTGACATAGTAAATGGATTTGATGCCTTTTTTCCATGCATAGTGTCTTAAAATGTTTAAGTCACGCGTGGTTTGCTTGTTAGTACGTCCCATTTTCCATTCGTATAATCCAGCAGGAATTTCAGATCGCATAAAGAGTGTTAAACTCATTCCTTGGTCAATGTGTTTTTGAGCTGCTGCATAGACATCAATGACTTTACGCATATCAATATCGTAAGCAGAAGTGTAGTAAGACAACGTTTCATTTGATAGATAAGGAGCAGGGTAATAAGTTTTACCTGTTTTCTTCTCTTGACGTTCTTCAATCAAACGAGTGATTGGGTGCAGGCTGGAAGACGTTTCGTTTACATAACTGATCGAACCAGTCGGCGCTACAGCTAAACGGTTTTGGTGGTACAATCCGCCAGTCATAATAGAATCTTTTAAAACTTCCCAATCTGCGGCTGTTGGTACTTGCAAATCGTCAAATAAGTGTTGTACTTTTTCGCTTTCGAAGTTGAAATCTGCTGCAGTGTATTTGTCGAAATATTCTCCACTAGCGTATTTAGACTTCTCGAAGTTGTGGAAAGTTTCCTTACGTTCCATAGCGATTTGATTGCTGGCTTTCAATGTATAATAGTTCAACAACATGAAGTAAGCATCTGTAAATTCAACCGATTCCGATGAACCGTAAGTGATTTGGTTCAATGCTAAATAAGTGTGTAGGCCCATCGCACCTAAACCGATTGTATGGTAGCGGTCATTTCCATTTTTGATCGAAGGAACAGCTGAAATGCTGGATTGATCCGTAACAGTTGTCAACGCACGCACCATTGCATTCACTGATTTGCCAAAATCTGGAGATTTCATCAAGTTTACGATATTGGTCGAACCTAGGTTACAACTAATGTCAGTTCCTAAAGTTTCATAGGATTGATCATTATTGATCAGTGAAGGTTCTTGTATTTGCAAGATTTCACTACATAAGTTACTCATCGTGATCGTTCCATAAACCGGATTTTCACGGTTTGCTGTATCAATGTTGATGATATAAGGATAACCAGACTCTTGTTGCAATTTAGAGATTTCATTTTCCAAGTCACGTGCACGGATTTTTGATTTCCGTACTTCTTCATTATTTACCAAATTATCGTACTCAGCAGTAATGTCTACATAGGCAAAAGGTCTGCCATAAATGCGTTCCACATCATACGGGCTGAACAAGTACATCTGCTCATCATGGGCACACAATTCGTAGAATTTATCCGGTACAGTCAAACCAAGAGAGAGTGTTTTAACACGGACCTTTTCATCGGCATTTTCTTTCTTAGTCGATAAGAAAGAAACAATGTCCGGATGGAAGACGTTCAAATATACTGCTCCAGCACCATTGCGTTGTCCTAACTGATTTGAATAGCTGAAGCTGTCTTCCAATAATTTCATAACTGGGACAACACCGCTAGAGGCATTTTCAATTTTCTTGATTGGATCTCCTGCAGCACGCAAGTTGGACAAGTTCACTCCAACTCCGCCACCGATACGCGACAATTGCAATGCACTGTTGACGGTACGGCCGATGCTGTTCATGTCATCTGTTGCTTGGATCAAGAAACAAGACACTAATTCACCACGACGTTTACGTCCAGCGTTTAAGAAGGTAGGAGTAGCCGGTTGATAACGTTGATTGATGATTTCATCCGCAATCGTCCAAGCCAATTCTGTGTCGCCCTCTGCTAAATACAAAGCGTTAAACACAATACGGTCTTCATAACGTTCTAAGAAACGTTTGCCATCATTCGTTTTTAAAGCATATTGTGTGTAGAATTTGTAAGCCGACATAAACGAACGGAAGCGGAATTTACGGTTGTACATTTCATTAAACAAGTCTTTAACGAATTGTCTGTCGTATTGGTTCAAAAATTCTTCTTCGATATAATCGTTAGTAATCAAGTAGTTTAATTTTTCATCTAAAGTATAGAAGAAAACCGTGTTGGGATTCACATATTCCAAGAAGTAAGCACGCACGGCTTCACGATCTTTGTGCAATGGGATAGATCCATTGACTGGTCGATTCAATTCATTGTTCAGTTTAAAATAAGTGACCTCATTGGGTTTTGTAGCTAATTTAGGCTTTTCCAAGGTCGTTCACCGCTTTCTTTAATTTTTTTACATCTTCGTCATTCCCTTGAAATTCAAAGGTATGTAATAATGGTACATCATATTCAGCTGCCAAATCTTTTGCTGTAAAGACAAACAATTGAGCAAAATTCAAGTTCCCGCCGCCCGCGATGCCCTTAAAGTACTGTTTGTTATCAGCAGTTTCAAGAAAATCATTCAGAATTTCGGTAGCTTCTTTTTCATAGGTCGGCGTAACGATCACAAAAGGTTCGTTAATACTGATAAATGGATTTGTCGGAGTCAATTCCAACAAATCCATATCTAATTTTTGAACAAATTTTCTCGTTTGGCCGGTTAAAGAAATAAAAACTATTTTCATGCTAATTGGTCCAATAAATCTGGGCGGAATCCATTAAATGCATCTTGTCCATCAGCTAAGATGACAGGTACAGAGCTGAAACCTAATTCTTTGACTTCTGCTAATGCTTCTTCAGACTCAAATATATCTTTTATTTCGTAAAGAACACCTTTATCATCTAAGTATTTTTTGGTAAAATTACATTGCATGCAATTTGGTTTTGAGTAAATTACGATAGTTTTATCAGCCATTTTTCATTCTCCTTTGAACTTTTCTCTTAGTAGTTTTTATTCTACACTCCTTCAAAGAGAGTTGCAATCGAAATACTATATTTTGATAAATTATCCTATTCACAAGCTTCTAAACACAATATGTAGTGTTTTGCAAGCTTTTTTATTTTTGTCCGAAACAGCAAAAAAAGACTTCCATAACGCATTTTTACGGAAGTCTTTGATTTTTTTTTTATAAAGCAGGCGCATTATTTTTTTTTACTCGACTTACAAACTCAGTAAAGAGTTGTTGCATTTTTTTATCGGTTTTAATCATCAACTCTGGATGCCACTGAACGGCTACGATACTAGTTTCAGGATCTTTAGCTTCAAAAGCTTCAATCAATCGGTCCTTGCTCCAAGCAACTGCTTCAAATGGATCTGCTAATTCTTTGATGGCTTGATGATGATAAGAATTGACAACATAAGTCGTTCCGTAAATTCTAGCTAAACGACTGTCGGGATCAATAGTCACCGTATGAGCTCCATTGTCATACATCGTTTGTTGAATATGTTGCACGGTCAAATCTGAGTAAGAGCTAGCCAGATCTTGATACAAAGAACCTCCGAAAGCCACATTTAAGATCTGCATCCCACGGCATACTGCTAAGATTGGTTTCTTTTGCTGAATGGCTTCATTGATCAAAGCTATTTCAAAAGTATCTCGAATAGGACTAGTTGTTCCTAAAGCAGGAATCGGTTCTTCACCATACAATAGAGGGGAAACATCTTGACCACCAGCTAATAATAATCCATCGATTCGCGAAATGTATTCTTTCGCATCTTCTGGGTTTCCAAGCGGGAGGACAGAAGGCAGACCGTAAGCGGTCGTTATTCCCTCTACAAAACCTTGAGGAGTATACGTAATCGGCAATCCATCAAAATTAGGCGATTGTGGGGTTAAAATATTTCCCGGAATTCCAATAATCGGTTTCATCAATACACTTCCTTTCCAAAAGCAAACCAATCCATTATGGTTAGCCCTTATTTTACATGAATTAGGATGAAAAAGGTAGTGCGACTATAATGTGGATGAGGAAAACTTGTTTAAATTACATTGTGCTTAATTTAACATGCTTGTGCGTTTGAAAGTTTTTTTATGTCTTTAATGTTGTTTTAACAATGTGTAAATATTGTTCGTTTTTGTATAAAGTAGTGAAAATATACGATTATTCTGTTATTATTAGCCTATTAAAGGAAGCAGAGAAAAGAGGGATTCTTCATGTCAGTTTTAGAAATCAAAGATTTGCATGTTTTTATAGAAGAAAAGGAAATTTTAAAAGGGGTCAATTTGGTCATTAAAACAGGTGAGATCCATGCCATTATGGGACCAAATGGGACAGGGAAATCCACCTTATCAGCAGCTATCATGGGACATCCAAGCTATACTGTCACAAAAGGCAAGATTTTATTAGATGGAGAAAATGTGCTGGAAATGGAAGTGGATGAACGCGCTCGAGCGGGATTATTTTTAGCAGTCCAATACCCAAGTGAGATTGCTGGGGTCACGAACGCTGAGTTCATGCGAGCAGCTATCAATGCCAGAAGAGCAGAAGACGACAAAATCGGCGTCATGTCATTTATTAAAAAATTGGATGAAAAAATGGCAGTATTAGATATGCCGGAAGAAATGGCTGAACGTTATCTGAACGAAGGATTTTCCGGCGGGGAGAAGAAGCGAAATGAGATTTTGCAATTGATGATGATTGAGCCTACTTTTGCTATTTTAGATGAAATCGATTCAGGATTAGATATCGATGCCCTGCAAGTGGTGTCTAAAGGGGTCAACGCGATGCGTGGAGAGAACTTTGGTTCATTGATTATTACGCATTACCAACGTTTATTGAATTATATCGTGCCAGATGTAGTGCACATCATGATGAACGGTAAAGTGGTCTTGACTGGTGGAGCCGAATTGGCCAGACGTTTAGAAAGTGAAGGGTACAAAGGGATCAGCGAAGATTTAGGATTAGAAGTAGAAACCACTGAAGGTTAGGAGGAAATGAGATGAAAGTTACGAGTTCTTTGAACCACTTTGAAGCTGTAAAACAATTTTCTCAAAAACACCAAGAACCAGAGTGGATGTTGGAATTAAGATTAGAAGCTTATGATCAGATTGACCAACTGGAGCTTCCGGTTATTGAGAGGGCTCATTATGAACGTTGGCCGCTAATGGAAGTACCGGCAAGTACATTTGAAGACGACGAATCTTTTTCAGGTATTGTTTTATCTGAAGACAGCGCGCAACGTGTGGTGCAATTCGGGAAGAATACAGTAGAAGAAACTTTGCCGCAAAAATTGATCGATCAAGGCGTAATCTTCACGGATTTGTTCACAGCTGTTAAAGAACATGGGGATTTAGTCAAAGAAGTCTATATGCAGTTAGCCGTCAAGTTCAATGAAGACAAATTGACAGCTTTCCACACAGCGTTTATGAACAGTGGACTTTTTCTATATGTTCCTAAAAACGTCATTGTGGAAGAACCATTTGAGGCTGTCTTTGTTCAAAACAGCCAACTGCAAGAATTATTTGCCAAACACATCTTGATTTATGCAGACGAGAACAGTGAATTCACGTATGTAGAGCGTTTCGAAACGATTGGTGAGGAAAAGGCTGCTGCTTCGATTATTGCGGAAGTAATCACCAAATCAGGGGCCAAAGCGAAGTATTCAGCAGTGGATCAGCTTGGAGAAAACACGGTCTCGTACTTTAACCGCAGAGGGCATTTATTGCAAGACTCAAGATTGGAGTGGGCGATAGGGGTGATGAACGGCGGAAATGTGATCGCAGATTTTGATACTGATCTGATGGGAGAAGGTTCCCACAGTGAGATCAAAGTGGTAGCCATCAGCATGCATCAGCAGGTTCAAGCGATCGACACTCGAGTCACCAATTTTGGTCGTCATAGTGTAGGGCATATTTTACAACATGGCGTTATCAAAGACCGCGCTACGCTGACTTTTAACGGAATCGGACACATCATTAAAGGCGCAAAAGGGGCTGATGCTCAACAAGAAAGTCGAGTGTTGATGCTGTCGGATAAAGCCCGTGGCGATGCTAATCCCATTTTATTGATTGATGAAAATGATGTAACGGCAGGTCATGCGGCCAGTGTTGGTAGGGTAGATCCAGAAGAAATGTACTATTTGATGAGTCGCGGGATTCCAAAAGCTGAAGCAGAACGATTGGTGATCCGTGGTTTCTTAGGTTCGGTGATTGCAGCCATTCCATTGAAGAGCATTCGTGAGGATTTGGTCAGTACCATTGAAGGGAAGCTGTTGTAATGAAGTTGAACAGTCACCAGTTAAAAAAAGATTTCCCGATACTAAAACAACAAATCAATGATGAACCGTTAGTTTACCTAGACAATGCAGCGACTACACAAAAGCCTGTTGTTGTATTGAATGCTTTGCAAACTTATTACGAAACCTCCAATGCTAATGTACATCGCGGTGTTCATACATTAGCGGAACAAGCCACTGCTCAATATGAAGCCGTGAGAGAAAAAGTGCGTGAATTTATCCATGCTGAGGAAACAGCGGAGATTATTTTTACTCGCGGCACGACCACCTCATTGAACTGGGTTGCCAGAAGTTATGGAGAAGCCAATGTTTCTAAAGGAGACGAGATCGTGTTGTCTTATATGGAACATCATTCCAACTTGATTCCATGGCAACAACTGGCCAAGAAAACAGGAGCGGTGTTGAAATTCATTCCGCTATTGAATTCTGGAGAAGTGGATATGTCAGCAGCGGAAGAGTTGATTGGAGAGCAAACTAAAATTGTTGCTATCAGCCATTGTTCTAATGTGCTGGGGAGTATCAATCCTATAGCAGAATTGGCGGAACTGATTCACAAAACTGGTGCCGTTTTAGTAGTGGATGGCGCTCAGGCCGTGCCGCACATGCCGGTAGATGTTCAAGCATTAGGTGCCGACTTTTACGCATTTAGCGGACACAAGATGTTGGGACCGACTGGTATAGGCATCTTATACGGAAAAAGACACTTATTAGAACAAATGGAACCTGTTGAATTTGGCGGGGAAATGATCGAACTGGTGGAAGAGGAGGACAGTACTTGGAAAGAACTGCCTTGGAAGTTTGAAGCGGGAACCCCTAATGTTGCAGGCGTGATTGGACTGGGAGCAGCTATCGATTACTTATCCATAATTGGGATGGAAAATATACACGCTATGGAGCAAGGGCTGATTGCTTATTTATGGCCGCAACTGGAGAAAATAGATGGTGTGACCGTGTATGGCCCAACAGATCCATCTGTTCGCACAGGAGTGGTGGCCTTCAATTTAGAGGGCATCCATCCGCACGATGTCGCTACCGCTTTAGATATGGAAGGGATAGCGGTTCGGGCTGGGACTCATTGCGCTCAACCGTTGATGCGTCAATTGAACGTGCATTCTACTGTTCGAGCGAGTTTTTATGTGTACAATACCACAGAAGATGTGGACAAATTTGTGGAAGCTATTCAAGCAGTAAAGGAGTTTTTCCAACATGGCATTATCTAAATTAGACCAGCTTTATCGACAAGTGATCCTTGATCATTCTCAATACCCGCATCACGAGGGGGGATTGGCAGAATCGACCCATCAAATTGAACTGACTAATCCAACTTGTGGAGATGTGATTCAATTGCATTTGAGAATCGAAGATAACCTGATTAAAGACATTCGTTTTTCTGGACACGGTTGTACCATCAGTCGTGCCAGTGCAAGTATGATGACGGATGTGATGATAGGGAAAACAGCAAAGGAAGCCTTTGAACTGACCCATCTGTTTTCAGAATTGGTCCAAGGCAAAGAAGTTTCTAAAGTAGAGGCTTTAGGCGATGCAGCGCTGTTGAATGGTGTAGCGAAATTTCCTGCGCGGATCAAATGTGCCACCTTATCGTGGAAAGCACTGGAAAAAGCACTGGCTGCTGCGGAACAGGACCAGAATTAAAGGAGGCAAAAATGAATGATATCTGAATTACAATTTGAAGATTACAAATTTGGTTTCCATGATGATGTGGAGTCAGTTTATTCTACGGGAAAAGGTGTTTCAGAATCTGTGGTGAGGGAAATTTCTGCCCGCAAACAAGAGCCGCACTGGATGTTGGATTATCGATTGAAAGCCTACCAGCACTTTTTGAGTCGACCCATGCCTGAATGGGGAGCAGATTTATCTGAGATTCATTTTGATGAAATCACGTATTACCGCAAACCCAGTGATAAACCCGAGCGCAGTTGGGATGATGTGCCGGAGAAAATCAAGGAAACCTTTGAAAGAATCGGTATTCCGGAAGCCGAACGTAAATATCTGGCTGGAGCGGGAGCACAATATGAATCCGAAGTGGTTTACCACAACATGAAAGAAGAATATGAAAAACTAGGAATCGTTTTTTTAGACACCGATACAGCTTTGAAAGAATACCCTGAAATTTTTAAAGAACATTTTGGAACTGTCGTACCGCTAACCGATAACAAGCTGGCTGCACTGAATTCAGCCGTCTGGTCTGGCGGAACCTTCATTTATGTCCCGAAAGGCGTCCGCATTGATGTTCCTTTGCAAATGTATTTTCGGATCAATGATGAAGGCATGGGTCAATTTGAACGGACATTGATCGTGGTGGATGAAGGAGCTAGTGTACATTATGTCGAAGGCTGTACAGCACCAACTTTTTCGTCCAGCAGTCTGCACGCTGCAATTGTAGAGATCATCGTCAAGAAAGACGCCTATTGTCGCTATACGACGATCCAAAATTGGTCGGACAATGTGTATAACTTGGTGACGAAACGGGCGACAGCTGCTGAAGGAGCCACGATGGAATGGATCGATGGCAATCTTGGGGCGCGTACAACTATGAAGTACCCGAGCATCTTGTTGAATGGTCGAGGGGCAACGGGAACGATGCTGTCTATTGCGATGGCAGGAAAAGGTCAGAACCAAGATACCGGAGCTAAAATGATTCACAACGCACCCAATACATCTAGTTCTATAATTTCAAAGTCTATTGCTAAAGACGGCGGAGAAGTCAATTATCGCGGACAAGTGACCTTTGGAAAAAATTCTGGTGGATCCATCTCACATATCGAATGCGATACGATTATCATGGATGATTTATCGAAATCTGATACGATTCCTTTCAATGAAATTCACAATGGGAACGTTTCGTTGGAGCATGAAGCGAAAGTATCCAAAATCTCTGAAGAACAACTGTATTATTTGATGAGTCGCGGATTGACGGAGCAGCAAGCGACTGAAATGATTATTATGGGATTTGTAGAGCCATTTTCGAAGGAGTTACCGATGGAATACGCGGTGGAATTGAACCGGCTAATTGCTTATGAGATGGAAGGGTCAGTGGGATAACGAATTCTAAGAGCATTAACATAGTACAACATCAATTTTTTGAATATTTTTTACTGAAGCGAGCCAGACTAATTGCTCTTGCTAAATCAAAAGGTGATAAATTTTTAATAGGTGAAAGATGGAATTCACACTCATTTTTTTAGTAGGAGAATCAGGGAATGGCGATTAATTTTATCAGAGATAGAGGGTAAGACTTAAAAACCTGAAAATAATTAGTGTACAAATGCTATAGAGAATACTAATAAGTATTCACGTTGTATTTACTTTTTGCATTTGGTATTATATAAGCAAAGGAATAGAAAGGTGCTGACAGAGGATGAAGACTAGAAAACAAGGTAATGCAATTGTTTTAACGGTGCCGACTAAATTTAATATTAAACCTGATCAAGAATATGTAGCTGTAAAAGGAGAATTGGGAAGTATCACATATATCCCTAAAATAGAAAATATATTTGAAAATGCACAAAAAAAAGGTGTTGACTTGCGTTTTGAGGATGCATTCGAGGAAGATAGACATTTAATTGGAAGAGAAGAAATATAAGATGGTCTATTCTATCGAAGGTTATACCCCAAAACAAGGAGATATTATTTGGTTAAATTTTAATCCAAGTGCTGGTAGAGAAATACAAAAGAAACGGCCGGCGTTAGTCATTAGTTCGAATGCCTACAATGGTAGTACAGGATTTATACTGGTTTGTCCAATTAGTACTTCAAAAAAAGAAAGACCTGGTTTTGTTCCATTGACTCAGGAACATTCCATTCGTGGGAAAGTCAATGCTATGCAAATCAAAGGATTTGATTTCTTAGCCAAAGAAAGAGAAGTACGGTTTGTAGAGAAGGCAACTGCAACTGAAGTAGGGATGGTTGCTCAAATTGTAGGACATATCTTTAGTTTCGATAGTTTACTGAGCGAATAAAAAAATAATACAGTGAGACGACAGACCCTCTATAAGAACCACCACCAGACAAATACCTCAGTATGATGCTGGACTAAACAAATAAAAAAATCTAAAGACCATCAAGGATTAGAGTAAATCTAATTTTTGAGGGTCTTTTTTCTAGGACAAGATACGGAGTTGAGTTTAAGCTACAGGCTATTAATGAATAGTTAAATATTTCTGATCTACAAAGAGTCAACAACGAAATAGGCTAGTTCTAATAAAGGTAAAATTTAATCAGTTATGAAGAACTGGAGGCAAGAGTAAATAGTTTAATCAAATAGGGATTATCCTGTTTGATTAAAAGGAACATTAGCTGACGGGAGCATTTTTGAATCACCCATTTATTCTAGTTAATCAATTGAATAATAAATAGGGTATTAATCAACTAATTACCTTTATTGTTCAGCATATGTTATTTATTCAGTAAAAACAGATTTTTCATGATTTTTAATCGTTAAAAATAAAATATTTAATTGAAACACGAATATTAATCGTTATTTTTTGAACTTTATTTGCTAAAACGGTTGTCCATTACTTTTTTTACGGTTATACTGACTTGTGTAGAAATACGAACATTAACCATTATCGAAAAGGATACAAGGTTTTTTTGAAATTTTGTATCTTTTCATTTTTTGAGGAGGATTTATCTTATGTCGAAAAAAATCCCGTATCTGATATTAGCACCGGGATTCATTTTGTTGGTTTTCTTTTTGTTGATACCACTAGTATCCATTATTTGGCCAACTTTTTATAATGGAGCATTGTCGTTTGATTCATACATTTCTTTTTTTAAAGATACATATAATGTAGGGATTTTCATTCGTACCATTCGGGTTTCTGTAGTTGTGACGATCCTCTGTATCATTCTTGGGGTTCCTACTGCTTACTTTATAGCCGGAACTTCTACAAAATGGCGAGGATTGTTAATGGCACTTACTTTATTTCCAATGTTGACCAATTCGGTTATTCGAAGTTTTGCATGGATCAATTTACTAGGACAAAACGGGGTAATCAATAAGTTGCTCACAACTATAGGTGTCATTTCTGAGCCTTTGACTTTATTGTATACAGAGTTTTCCATTATTATTGGATCCATTTATTTATTTTTGCCTATTTTGATTATCACATTAGTAGGTGTGATGGAAAATATCAATCCAGAAATCATGGAAGCGGCAGAAACTCTAGGAGCGAGTCGCATAAAAGCGTTCCTCAAAGTTGTTTTACCGTTAAGCATTCCAGGAATCATCGTAGGAAGTATTCTGGTATTTACTGGCACATTGACAGCTTATACCACTCCTCAGCTACTTGGAGGCAACCGTAATATGATGCTGTCAACGTTTCTGTATCAAAATGCTATGACTTTAGGGAATTGGGAAGATGCCAGTGTCATTGCATTGATCATGATTGTGACTACTTTGGTCGTTATGAAAGGTTTTAACTTGATTGCTAATAGAATCGACAAGCGAGGTGAACAGGATGCGTAAACAAAGAGGGTTGTCGATATTCGCCGGAGCTGTATTTGCTTTCTTGTTTATTCCTTTAATCATTATCACGATAACAGCTTTTGGAGAAAATGCGACCATTCAATTTCCCATTAGTGGATTTACATTTCAATGGTTTACAGCTGTTTTTGAAAATCAGTCTTTTATGGACAGCTTTTTATTGAGTTTAGAGGTTTCGTTACTGGCAACTTTGTTGGCGTTGATTATTGGTATTCCTGCTGCATATGCTTTAACTAGGCATGGTGTGAAAGGGAAAAGCTGGATCAAAAGTTTTTTCTTATCCCCAACGATTATTCCAGGTGTCGTAGTAGGATATTCGCTGTTTCAATTTATCGTTATTCGTTTGCAAATTCCTCTATTCCAGGGCTTACTGTTAGGGCATTTTTTAATCAGTCTGCCTTACATTATTCGTGTAGTAGGTTCGAGTTTAGAACAATTGGATTTTTCGATCGAAGAAGTGGCTTGGACTTTAGGAAGTACTAAGATCAAAGCGTTTGTCAGTATTGTATTGCCAAATATTTCTTCCAGTATATTTGCTTCTTTTATGCTGGCCTTTATCAATTCGTTTAACAATATTCCTGTGTCGCAATTTTTATCTGGTCCTGGTATTTCAACATTGCCGACCACTTTAATGAATTACATTGAATACAATTATGATCCAGTAGTTTCTGCATTGTCTGTGCTTTTAATGCTGGGAACGATCACTTTGATGTTTTTAATTGAAAAAACGCTTGGGCTAGCAAAAGTAGTCTAGTCAGTCAATCGAAGAAGAAAGATTTTCTCGCTTTATCAGTCGATTGGTTAAATATCCTTAAGGAGGACATGTGCTGTTATGTCATTTGTTGACTTAGAAAATATCCGTGTGAGTTATGACGGGAAAAATAATATCTTGAAAGAACTGAATCTATCTATGGAAAAAGGGGAACTGATCTCATTATTAGGACCATCGGGTTGTGGCAAAACAACCACTTTACGGGTTATTGCAGGTCTGATTGAGCCGAATGATGGCACCTTTACTGTAGGGGAGACTGATTTGACAAAAGTTCCTGTCCACAAACGTAACTTTGGGATGGTTTTCCAAAGCTATGCATTGTTTCCGCATTTAACTGTGAAAGAAAATATGGGTTTTGGATTGAAACTGAGAAAAGAAAAAAAAGAAGTCATCGAGAGAAAAGTGCAAGCAATTTTGGAAGCTACTGATTTATCTGATTATGCTGAGCGTTATCCTAAACAACTGTCTGGAGGGCAACGTCAGCGTGTGGCTCTTGCTCGGGCTTTAGTGATTGAACCACAATTATTATTGTTGGATGAACCTTTAAGCAATTTGGATGCTAAGTTACGCATCAGCATGCGGATTGAGATCAAACGGATCCAACGTAGTTTAGGGATAACGACAGTCTTTGTGACGCATGATCAAGAAGAATGTTTTTCGATTTCAGACAAAGTAGCGGTTATGAATAATGGAGTCATTGAACAATACGATTCTCCGGAAGAAATTTATAAGAAACCTAAAACAGAGTTCGTGGCTCGTTTTATTGGATTTGAAAATTTCTTTCAGTTGACCAAACAAGGCACACATTCCTATGTGACTTCAGATGGAACACTAATTGAAACAGAGCACACAGCAGATAGACAACAAGCCACCGGAACGATTCGCCCAGATGATATTTTACTTGCTGCACAGGATCAGGAGCTGCCGTCGAATGGTTTAGCCGGTACAATCAGAGTCCGTACGTTTTTAGGGAAAAGTTATCAATACGAAATAGAAACTGCTATTGGGAAATTGTTAGTCAATGATGTACAGGTACCTGGCTACCAAGTCGGAGAGAACGTTTTTGTGGTTATTCCAAAAGAAAAATTGATTTTAGTTTAGCCAATTATAAAAGGGGGATTTTTGAGTCATGAAAAAGAAAGTTGTTTTAGCAAGTTTAACGGTGATGAGTGGGTTGGTATTAGCGGCATGTGGACAAGAAGCAAGTGGAGAGAATAAAGAACTAGTTATATCCACATTTGGCTTAAGTGAAGATATTATGCAAGAAGATATTTTTGCACCATTTGAAGAAGAACACGGTGTGGATATTGTAGTAGAGACAGGCACGAGCTCTGAACGGTACACTAAATTTGAAAATAACCCTAACTCAACGGTGGATATTATTGACTTGCCGCAATCAAATTCCTCTCAAGGAGCGACAGCAGGATTATTTGAAGAAATCGATACAGAAAAAATCCCGAATTTAGCTGAATTGATCGATAGTGCAAAAGAATTGAGTGAAAATGGGTCTGGAGCAGCGTATACCGTGAACAGTATTGGTATCATTTATGATGAAGAAGCTGCTGGTATGAAAATTGATGAATTCTCTGATTTATGGGATCCATCACTTCAAGGGAAAATCTCTATTCCAGATATTGCTACGACTTTTGGACCTTCGATGATGTATGTAGCTAGTGATTATAAAGGAGTAGACATTACAACGGATAACGGAGAAGCAGCTTTTGCAGCGTTGGAAGAACTTTCTCCTAATATCGTCAAAACATACACTAAGTCTTCAGATCTGGCGAATATGTTCCAATCAGGTGAAATCGTTGCGGCAGTTGTGGGAGATTTTGCGATTCCAATGATTTCAGAAGCTCATCCAGTGGTGCAATATATTGTTCCGGCTTCTGGAACGTATGCTAATTTTAATACCGTAAACATCAATGCAAATTCAGAAAACAAAGAAATGGCTTATCATTTTGTGAATTGGAGACTAAGCGAAGAATTGCAAACCATCACAGCAGCGTCATTAAACGAAGCTCCAACAAATAAACAAGTTGAACTAAGCGGAGAAGTAGCTGAAAACAAAACCTATGGAGAGATTGCAGAGTTAACTAAACCAGTAGATTTCGAATTTGTGAATCCACAAATGGATGATTGGATCAGCACATGGAATAGAACACTAAACCAATAAATTAAAGCTTAGAAAATTTAAAAAATAACCTCTTTTCAGTTAGAGGTTATTTTTTATGTAAGAACCAGCAGAGAGGTGAGTGGCATGAAAATAGATACACTTATAACAAATGTACAAGTATTCAATAGTTTTTTAAAAATATTTGAGTGGAAAGATGTTGCGATTCTTAACGGTAAATTCTTTTCAATTGGAATAAATAAATCGATGGAGCTGCAGCCTGAAGCTACGATTGATGCGAAGGGGAGATACATGATTCCAGGGTTGATCGATATCCACATGCATATTGAAAGTTCCATGATTCCTCCTTCTATTTTTTCAAAAGCGGGTCTGTCTCATGGAGTAACCACAGTCGTGGCTGATGCTCATGAAATCGTAAATGTATTTGGTGTAGAAGGAATGGATGCCTTTATGAATGAAGAAACAGAAATGGATATTTTTTATGCGATTCCTTCTTCTGTTCCGTCAACGATTCCGGAAATAGAAACAACAGGTGGTTTCATAGGAGTAGAAGAGGTTCAGCGGTTATTAAACCATCCTAAAGTGATTGCTCTTGGAGAAGCGATGAATTTTGATGGCATTGTGAATGATCCAGATTCTTTGATCCGTCAAATTTTGCATACCGTACAAGAAAAGAAACCGTTTATGCCTATTGAAGGGCATGTGCCGCTAGTCTCTGGACTAGATTTGGCTAAGTTTATGTACCAAGGGATAACAGCGGATCACACACAGCAAACGCCAGAATCTATTTACGAGAAAGTCAGCAGTGGGATGTTCATTGAGTTGCAGAAAAAGTCGCTAACCAAAGAAAATATGCAGGCCATAGTAAAAAATCAATTTTATGAATATTGTGCCATTGTGACAGACGATATTATGGCAGATGATTTGCTGAAGGGGCATTTAAATGAAAATGTTCGCTTGGCGATTGATGCAGGTATTCCCGTTGAACAAGCTATTTACATGAGTACCTATACACCAGCGAGAAGGATGGGATTTCAAGATCGAGGGGCGATCGTTTCCGGTTTTAAAGCCGATTTTATTTTGCTGGAAGATCTAGCTGGAATAGAAATTTCATCAGTGTATAATGCAGGGGAATTAGTGCATACAAATGGGGATGAGATAGGCTACCCCGAAACTAAGACGGTTTTCCCTAGTGCCTTTTATTCTTCTGTTCATTGTAAAAAAGCTGAGAGAAGCGACTTTCAGATTGGTGCTGAAGGAAAATCTGCTCTTTGTAATGTGATTCGCATTGCTGAAGTCGGTACCTTTACTGAATGTGTCCAAAGAGAAATACCGATAAAAGACGGTTACCTAGATTGGGAATCAAGTGGTTTAGCATTAATTGTAGTGATGGAGCGTTATGGAAAGACTGGAAACAAAGCGTATGGATTAGTCGAAAATGCACTGACCAAAAAAGGAGCAGTGGGAACAACTTGGTCACACGATCACCACAACTTAATGGTGATGGGAACATCGATTGAAGATTTAGTAGTGGCACAAAATAAATTGATTGAGATTCAAGGGGGCTATTTGACCGTTCGAAACAAACAAGTAGCCAGTTGTTGTCCTCTGTTGATTGGTGGCATTATCAGCGATGCACCAATCCAAGTTATTGGTCAGCAGTTAGGAGAGGTCAGACAAGGAATGATTGATTTAGGTTACCGAAACTCTAATGAGATTATGTCTTTTTCGACGTTATCTTTACCTGTTTCTCCAGCCATAAAAATTACGGATAAAGGGATGTTTGATGTGCGAACTCAACGCCCAATTCCATTAATGGAGGTAATTAGATGAAGACGTTGATTAAAAATAGTCATATCTTAACGATGGATGCAAAATTCACTGAATATTCTGATGGTTACTTAATTATAAAAGATACTAAAATTATAGAAATTGGTCCGTATAATCAGTTTTTACAATCAGAAAGTAACTTTGATGAAGTGATTGACGCTCGTCAAGCAATCATGATTCCTGGAATGGTAAATACGCATACTCATATCGGGATGATTCCTTTTCGCTCATTAGGAGATGATTATCCTGATCGATTGCGTCGTTTTTTATTTCCATTAGAAATTGCTTGTATGACCGAACAGTTGGCATATCACAGTGGGAAATATGCTATTGCTGAAATGCAGATGGCTGGTATTACTACTTTTACAGATATGTATTATTTTGAAGATACTCTAGCACAAGCTACGGATGAAATGAAATCCCGAGCCATTTTAGGAGAAACGGTTGTGGACTTTCCAACTTGTGATGCACCAACAGCTCATGGCGGGATTGAGTACGCCAAAAAGTTTATTCCAAAATGGCTCGACCATGAATTGATTACCCCAGCGATTGCACCGCATGCGCCAAACACTAATGACCCAAAAGCTTTAAAAGCAGCTGCTGAACTAGCAGAGGAGTATGGAGTACCCATGACCATGCACGTAGCAGAAATGAATTATGAAATGGACCATTTTAGAGAAAAGTATAATGCTACACCAGTAGAGTTCTTACAATCTCTTGGTGTTCTCAGTCCTCGTTTTATCGCGGCTCATTGCATTCATTTGTCTGACCAAGATTTGCAGATATTGAAGCAAGAAGGTGTGAGTGTGGCACATTGCATTGGAGCCAACACCAAGTCTGCTAAAGGGGTGGCTCGAGTAAAAGACATGTTGGAATTGGGAATTCCTGTAGGACTAGGCACAGACGGGCCAAGCAGCGGCAACACACTAGATTTGTTTACGCAAATGAAATTAGTGGCTAATTTTCATAAGACAACCTTACAGGATAGAACAGCTTTTCCAGCTAAAGATATTGTGGCGATGGCTACTATTGAAGGAGCAAAAGTATTGAATATGTCCAATGAGATCGGCTCTTTGGAGGTGGGGAAAAGGGCTGATGTAGTCTTAGTTGAAACAACTTCAGTAAACATGTTTCCTATCTTTGACCCTTATGCAGATTTGGTTTATTCTGCGAATGCATCAAATGTACAAGATGTCTTTATCAATGGGACAGCATTGGTTCGAAATAAGCAGCTTGTTTATCATGAATTAACGGTTTTGCGTTCAAATCTAGCCTCTGAAATGGTGTACTTTTCAAAAAAAGCGAAAGAGTTAGCTTAAAAAATCATGGTAGTAGAGTTTGCTCTCTACATCATCGGTTCTTTTGCTTTTGGAAATATATAAGTAAAAGAGCAGAAAGGTGTTGATAGGGAATGAGGAGAAGTATCACATTTATGCCTAAAGTAGGAAATATAGTTGAAAATGCATTAAGAAATGGAAAATTGTGGTGTGAGAATGAAGTTGAAAGAGATAATCATCTAATGGGAAGAGAAAAAATTTAAAGTGGTATATTCAATTAAAGTCTATATCCAAAATAAATTAAAAACAGCACCAGACTAAGTTGAGTCGGTGCTGTTTTTAATTTATTTCATTTCAAAGTTTTTTACTGCTTTTGGCGTTCATTTTTAAAATGCATATCATTCTCCATGGTGCATTAATAGATAATGCTTACCTAGGTATCACAATTCTTTCCCCAACAAATCTTGATAAACACACAGCGCAGCTCCTGCAACAGCACCGGTATATTGAGAATAGGGTTCGACAATAATTTGCGGATGTCGTGGTAAGGTTAATAACTTAGGGTCATAATCGAGCAATTCAGAAAGCAAATCAACAATTTTGGGTTCTGAAAGCAGTTTGCTGTGCAGATAGACTTTATTGGCATCAATCATCATGTTAATTTTGAAGCACCGATTGAACGAAAAGAAGAATTATCCAAGATTTGCTATCGGCTACATGAAGTAAGAGTTTATGAATTGGAACTATAAATAATTGCAAAAATGTGAAGAATAAATTTTTGAAGGCATGAAAAATCAAATGCGCTTTTATAATTAAAGTGTTGTATTTGGAACAGAAGGCAAATTTTCAGAAAAATTAGTGTTCTCAGATAAACCAATTTATAAGGGGCCTCAGTGAGAAAACCTCCGGTTTCAACCGGGGGATGAATCACGTCTCGGACGCCCGTTGTTGTATTCCTTTAATTGATTTTGGACATATTGCAAGACCACTTCTTTCGATACGTCCCCTACCGTGCTGGCAAAATAGCTTCCAGACCACAAAGAGCCTTTCCAGAGTTCTTGTTTGGTTTCCGGAAATTGCTTAAACCACTCGCGAGCAGATGCGCCTTTTAAAGCCTTCATTATGGAACTAATCGAATGATGCGGCGGAAACGATACCACTAAGTGAATGTGGTCATCGACCACTTCGCCTTCAATAATAGTGATTTCATTGCGTTCGGCAATCATCTGTAAGATGTCTTTCATTTTTTGGCGTCTTTCAGGTGTGGGAAATAAGTTTTTTCGATACTTCGTTACCCACACCAAATGATAGGTTGCTCGGTAGACATTCGTTCTCGTTTTTGTGTACATATGTATCCCCCTTTTTAATCAATGTAACCATATAGTAGCGTTGCTTTTTAAATATCATACGTGTTAAAATCAGTGTACACATAAAAGGAGGTGAAATCAACATGTTGTATGGAATAAAAGGACAATTAACGCTCAAATCCCAACAAAAACAACTCGTTGCACAAAGCGTGGGCAATACACGGTTTGTATGGAATCAGTTTTTGGCAATGTGGAATGAACGGTATCAAAATAACGCATCGCTTCCTCCCCTAACAGAGTATGATTTAAGCAATTTACTGCCTACGTTGAAGCGGGAATATCCATTCTTAAAGGAATCCGACTCGACCAGTCTGCAACAAGTCTCTAAAGAATTAACACAAAGCTTTAAGGATTTTTTCCAGAACCGGAGCCACTTCAAACACCCCAAATTTAAAAGCAAGCAACATGCCCGTCAATCGTATACTTCCAAAAACATCAACAACAGTATCCGTTTAGAAGGCAACTACTTACGATTGCCTAAATTGGGTTGGGTACAGTTCCGTTCGGGACAACCGTTTACCGGAAAAATCAAACGAGCAACCGTTACCTTTACCTCAGCTGGCACCTATGAATGTAGTTTACTTGTAGACGACGAAAGCCAAGTCGCTACGACTAAAACGCACCAGATGGTGGGGATTGATATGGGGGTATCAGATCTAATGGTCTTATCTACCGGCGAAAAAATCAAAACCATTCGCTTCCACCAACAGCTAACCACAAAACGCTTGTACTGGGAAAGACGGGTGGCACGTCGTGCGCTTAAAGCCAAACAAAAAGGGATCGCTTTGTCGGAAGCCAAAAACTATCAACGAGCCAAACAACAACGAGCGCGTATTTACCGAAAAGAAAAGAACCAACGTCAAGACCGTCTACATAAGCTGACGACTGAGTTGGTTCAACGATTTGATGTGATTGTGTTGGAGGATTTACAGACGTCCAATTTAATAAAAAACCATTCTTTAGCTCGGAACATTGCGGCACAATCGTGGCGTGAAATCCGCCGGATGTTGGAGTACAAATGTGCACGATACGACAAAGAATTGGTTATTGTTAATCCGTACAAGACATCACAAATCTGTTCGGCTTGTGGTTTTGATGATGGCAAACACGCCTTGGATATCCGCGAGTGGGACTGTCCGAACTGTCATGCCCATCACGACCGCGACGTAAACGCTGCAAAAAATATTCTTTCTATTGGCTTGGGACAAGCCTTGGTTAAACAGCCTAAACCGCTGTCTGTAAGCTGAAATGCTTATCAGACAAGTTATGGGTATTCCCAGAAGCTCGGTACTTCAGTGCCGATGTAGTTCACAAATAATTCCTTAAAAGTTATGGCTTAGAATAAACTTAATTCATTTTGAAGATGCTAGGACGAAAGTATCTTTTTGGAAAAGTTAGACACACTTTCGGTAATTTTAATAAACAAATAGAAAAATACACTCCCAAAACTAATGAACTATTTGTTCAAGTAGTTTTGGGAGTGTATTTTTTTAGAGACTTTTTGTCCCAGCCTCTTGGTATCAGTAGCTCTCTGTCTCGACGACAACTTTATCGAAGGCCTCTTTGCATTAGTAACCTATTGTTCTATTTAGTTAACTTTTTTTTTCGTGAAATAGGATTCTCTAGTCATTTGGTAGTGAAAAGTATCTACAAGGTTACCGTTTAACTCGTACGCGTCTTTATCAATATATTCAAGTGACATACCTATTTTGTTCAATACTCTGGCGGAAGATTCATTTCCCGTATCATGTCCGGAAGTAATACGTTCTAGTGAGAGAGTATCAAAACTAAGAGAGAGGATTCGTAAGCAGGCTTCTGTTGTTAGTCCTTGTCCCCAATAGTCTCTGTTCATCATATACCCGATCTCACCTGCACGCTTTTTATCATCCACTCTAAACTCTATTACACCAATCATTTTTCTATCTTTCTTATGTTCTAAGGCGTAGAAACCTAGAGGGTTTTTTAAATAATAATTGGCGATAAATTCTTTTGTCTGGAGAAGTGAAGTATGGGGCGTGAAAATAAATGCCATCGTTTCTTCATCGCTGACATAGTCAAAAATATCCTCTGTATCTCCTAAGGTAATAGGTCTTAATAATAAGCGATCGGTTTCTAAAAAATGATTTTCTGCTAACAATAACGTATAGCTTTTTTCAGTCATAAAGCGCTCCTTATCTATAAATTAAGTGATTATTATAAATCATAGCATATTTTTTTAATGTATATACAAAAAATAAGATAAATTAAGTTGAATAATGAGAGACACTTTTTTTAAAAAAAAACTAAAGGCTAAAAGTACGAAAAGTAACTGTATTTAAAATCTATGCTGAGATATATTTGTACAGAGAATATTTTATAAGGCTATTTAAATTCTTTTGTTCTTTAATGGTAAAATAGAATCATTGATATCAAACACAAGGAATATAGAAATTGGAAGCATACATAGATGACAATTGATTCAACTAAAATTTTTTTGTAGATACTTTTATTGAAGATACCGATTACTTAGAAACTTTTATGAAAGAAAAGAATTGACAGCTTTCACTAGAAAATCAATGTGAAAAAACTATATTATAGAATAAGAAAGGATCTAAATCCATGACTGAATATGTGTACATTGCCGCCGACGCTCCTTTAAGGGTAGGATTAATTGATGGCAGAAGAGGCGATTAACAACCAAATGAATTTCCGATGGCTATTCAAAATTATTTTTATTTCGAAGAAAATGTAGATGAAGACACTGGGAATTTGTTTAACTTTAGCATCCATTTTCCCTTCAAAATCGCCAACTATCAAGTAGCATCTATGGCTTTAAACGTGCCTTTATTTAATCAACGAAGTAGCTCAGCTCCCAAATTTAAAAATACGCTAAAAGCGCTAGAAAGCTATATTTATGAGCAATTTGAAAATGGGAGCAATCAGATAGTGATTTTATACAGCTTAAATAGTTATGAAGATGAACCTTTAAAATCAAATGCAATACTCTCTTTATCTGAGTTGAAACACCAAGATTTATACTATGCTGAAAATAGGCTAGTGACGATAACGAAATAGTTTAGGATGAGCATTATTTCTTTGAAAAAAGAGTCTTTTATTATACTGAAGAAGGGAATAGGGGGACTCCAGATGAAAAAAATAATCAAAGGGAAACATGCAGCAACTATCGCAGTTGAAGATTTAGGCGAAGGGAAGCCGATTGTTTTCTTACATGGATGGCCGTTCAACCAACAAATGTTTGAATACCAGTACAACTATTTTTTACCACGAGGTTACCGAATAGTAGGGATTGATTTCCGCGGCTTTGGGATTTCTGATCTGGTGATAGAGGATTATAACTACAATACATTGGCTGATGATGTCAGAGTTGTCTTAGAAGAACTTCATATTGAGAAGGTTATCTTGGTTGGATTCTCAATGGGTGGTGCAGTTGCAGCTCGCTATATGGCTCATCATGATGGATTTGGTGTGGAAAAAGTGATCTTGATTAGTGCAGCAGCTCCTCAATTTGCAAAAAAGTCGTATTATCTGACCGGTATAAAAAAAGCCGAGGTTACCGACTGGATCGAGCAAATGCAAACGGATCGACCTAGGATGATCCAAGACTACATTAAACAGTTATTTCATGAGAAGCCTTATGCCGCTTACAAAGATTGGCTCAGTAGTTTGGCTTGGTCAGCGTCTTCTTATGCACTGATTTTGTCAGCTTTGGCTTTGCGTGATGAAGAGGTAAGCGTTGACCTTGAAAAAATCGCTGTCTCTACATTGATTTGTCATGGAGAAAAAGATCGAGTGTGTTCTTATGAAATGGTGGAAGAAATGGCAGCGTTGATCCCGCAACATTTTGTGGTTCCCTTTAGAAAGAGCGGACATGCGATTTTTCATGATGAAACAGACAAATTGAATCGTGCAATGCTGCGGTTTATACAGAAATAAAAAGAACGATAACCATTTCGATGGTTATCGTTCTTTTCTAAAGGCTCTGATTCATTCTCTACCAAACCTCTTCTGCAAACTCCCAAGTCTCTCCATTATCCACAGAGAGGAGCAGCAGTTTGTTGTTGCCATTGTAATCCCCATCTTGACCCTGATTGACCAATAGATAAAGTGTTCCGTTTTCTTCGTAAGGCATTTCTGGAAAATCAAAAGCTGCATATTTTTCCTCATCCGTGAGCGGAACTTCAACGAGAGGCAATGTCACTTGTTCAAATGTCACCCCGCCATCCATCGTCCGATACAGATCTGCATAAGTGCTTCCGCTATGAGAAAGACCGATAAATCCAATTTGTTCGTTAATAAAGGTAATACCTGTGGAAACGCCGATACTGCCTAAGAATGGGTCTGAGTTGAAGATTTCCCATGTTTCTCCACCATCCAAGGTCTGCTGAAGAACGTAAAAGCGACTGCTCGCAGCTGAATCTACAACTGCTAACTGATAGCCGAATTGTTCATTGAAATAGAAAAACTCGTCATCAGGCGTGTACGTTTCTTGATCTGCTATCTGGAACTGTTCTTCTGCACTCAGAGCAGGAGCAGCTATAGAAGGATCAATGAATCGGACCGGTATATTAGCTTCATTATCAGGAGTATACACGGAAACGGTGTAACCGGCTATTTCTCCTTCTGCTCGGTTTAATATATTGGTGTCGCCTTTCTCGTTAAAGTAGGTAATGCCTTCCAGATTGTATCCCCAGCTGCGGTAACCAGCATAATAGATGCCAAAAGATTCTTCATTCCAGTCACTGATCGTTTCTTGTATAGGCAGCACTTTGAGAGCGTTGATCAATGGCTGCAATTGCTGTTCTTCCTCAAAATTCGGATCCGCAAATCCGTTTAAATAAATCGTCAGGTCCTTGCTTTTTGAATTGTCGTAATCGATCAAAAAACTTTCCGTCTCGTTATTTTTATTTAAACCATACAAAAAGGCATAGACATCCGTGATCTGTCCGGTTTGATCAAATGTAATCTCCACTTCATCGCTTACATACAACTCATTTGGTAAAGAAACTTCTCGCTGGATATCCCCTAATAAGCCGTCTAATCCGTTTTCGTATAGATTATTATGTGAAAATTCAACTGTACGGGTATTCACCCAATCATCAATTATAAAAGCTAGTTTGCCCTGAAAATTGGTGGCACTCTGGTAGATATTAAACCCCGTTACTAGAGTGATCAATACGAGCAGTACTGCAGCGAATCGAACCCACCATTTGCTGATATTTTTCAGTGCAGGAGAAACGATCTTTCCAAAAGGGACGGAGCCTTTTTTGACTGAGGATCTGTATTTGATCAAACAACCAATCAACCAGCCTGCCAATATCAAAGCTCCAACTAAAATAATGGGTGCTCTTCTAGACACACCACCATATTGTGCCAAAAAATAGAGATAGTAACAAACTACTCCATAAATGATCACAACAAATGGATTCCATACCAAAGCACGCCAAATCGTATTCTTTTTCTTCACGTCATCATCTTCCTTATTGGTTTGATTTTAAACTTCTATCCGTTAGTTTATCATTTCAATGGCTGATTTTTGACCAGAAGTTAAAAAAAATTTATTTTCTTCACAAATAATGAGCTGTAGCAAATTTGCGTTCTCTTTTTGAGAATAGTTGCTTTATAAAGGGATGCAAAACTTAGTTGCGTTCCTTTTTTTTTTACGAAATGACGTCTAAAAGGAACGAAAACTACTTTTATGTTCCCTTTTCTATCACTAAAACACTTTTAGGGAACGTAAATGCGAACCAGCTTCGTTAAGCTCATAAAAAAACTAAGAATCTGCAATAAATGAAGTTCTTAGCTTAATTACAATTAATACTGAACTCTAGATTGCTTCCAACCTGCTAAATAACCAGCGACGGAGCCAATCACTAACAGAGGAATCCATTCTAATTGATATTCGTAAAGGGGTAAATGTTCCATCCAGTCCAAAGCTATCCAACCGCTTTTATGTGCTACGGAAAACAGACTCTCTATTGTAATCAAGATCAGAGGAAGCTGCAAACTAATTCTCGGAGAAGAAACAAAGAACGTAAATGCAATCAATAAAACTGTTGAGATAGAAATAGGATAAATAATACTCAAAACCGGCACGCTGGTTTCAATGACTTGATCCAATCCTTGATTTGCGAGAACGAGAGAGAGAACTGTAAAGATGATCGCAAAGCTCTTATAAGAGATGGATGGAATCAGGCTGTTAAAGTATTCGCTGACGGCAGCGATCAATCCGGTAGCAGTGGTCAAACAAGCTAAAAATACAATGACTCCCAGTAAAACAATACCCAAAGAACCAAAGGCATCATTCGAGATGTACTGCAATAAAAACGTGCCGGCATTTTGATTATCGGGAACAACCGTATCAAGAGCTACACGGTTACTAATCCAGCCTAATCCTCCGTAAATCAACCCAAGTAGGATGGCTGCTAACACTGCAGATTTTATCGTACCTGCCAACAACTCTTTTTTATTAGTGATTCCAAGGCTCCGAATCGAATTGAGTACAATGATGGAAAAGGCAATCGCACCAATGGCATCCATTGTCAGGTAACCTTCTGTGAACCCTTTGATAAAGGGAACTTCCATAGTAAACTCTGTCGATGCAGTTTGCGGATCATTGGTAAAATACATGAACAAAGCTCGAAAAAACAACAATAGAATCACAAACAACAATGTGGGGGTTAAATATTTCCCAATGCGGTCGCTCAAATCAGCAGGATTTAAGGCAATCCATAAGACCAAAAAAAAGAACAAGACAGAGAAGATAAACAAACTTAATCCGTTCGATTCGTTTAAGAATGGGACAACCCCCATTTCGTAGGCAGTCGTTGCCGTTCTTGGGATAGCAAAAAATGGACCGATTGTTAAATAAATCACCGCTAAAAAAGTGACGGAATAGGCAGGGTGAATTTTATTTAGTGATTCTTTATACCCATGTTCTGAAATTGAACCAATGATCACGCTTAATAAGGGTAAACCGACACCTGTTAAAATAAATCCTAAAATAGCCGGCCAAAAAAATTCACCGCTCTGAAAACCTAATGCTGGTGGGAAAATTAAATTTCCTGCTCCAAAAAACATGGCAAACAGCATAAAACCAACAATAAAAATATCTTTCGTACGCATTCAAAACCTCCTAAAAAACTCTTTAAAACAAAGTCCTGTTAAGAATAGCATAAATTTAGATATAAGCGTATGAAGATTAAAAAAATTCCATCTATTTGGAACATTTGAAATAAAAGCTTTTTTTGCTCAAAAAAGCACAAAAATCTGCAAAAAGATGGGTTCTAATTAATTGTCGGTCATACTTTTGGTATACTGAAAATAATCAATGGTACGTGTATTGGACTTCAAAAAATAAAAGGAGAAAGAGGGTAGGTATGGATGGGAAAAGCAGGGAAAACAGCTTGGACAATCGGTCTAGGTTTGTTGCTCAATGTAGCATTAGCAGAGACGGTATCGGCTGAAAATCAATTGACGGATATTGATATCAGGGTAGATTTACAAGAAGACGGATCGGGTACCGTAACGGAGCATCGTGAAATGTCGATGGATGATGGAACAGAATTATTTATTGTATTGGAAGCAATGCAGGATTCGGAACTATTGGATTTCTCAGTAGCCGGGTATGAAGAGGTGACAGATTGGGATTCAGATGATTCACGAGAAGAAAAAGCGGGCAAATACGGAGTTATTGATACCGGTGATGGGTTGGAATTGGTTTGGGGAATTGGAGAATACGGGGATAATACTTATGAAGTGACTTACAGCCTCTCTAATCTGGTGCGAGAACTGGAAGATGGACAAGCTTTATTGTGGAACTTTGATACATTTTCTGATATTCCAGCTGAGAATTTGACAATGGAGATAGCTGGTCCGGCACCTTTTACAGAAGAAGATGTCAGGTTTTGGGGTTTTGGATTTGACGGAGACATTCAATTAGTAAATGGGAATATCATTTGGGAAGCTGCGGAAGAAGTAGGCGACAGCAATGATGTGATCGTGTTGGCGCAATTTCAGTCTGGATTTTTCCAAACGCAAGCCAGTGTCAATATGACGTTAGATGAACAACGCGAGATGGCGATGGATGGTTCGACGTACAACAAAGAAGCTACTTCGGATACGATTCCGATAATATTGGTTTTAGGAATCGGAACGCTAGCTTTCGGAGGAGGATCTGCGGCAGTTGCTTATTCACTAAAAGTTAAAAATGCTAAAGAAGCGGCTGGTCAAATGCGTAACGGTACAACTCGACTTTCAGACAATAAGAAAATAGTGTATGAGGAAATTCCATTTCATGAAGACGATTTAGCGGGAATCGCTTATTTCCTACATGAAATAGGAAAAGGGTACTTTGAAGATTACTTCTCTGCGTATCTATTGAAGTGGGCAAATGAAAAAAGAATCCAAGTCGTTACGACAAAGAAAGAAGCGGTCTTTAACGAGAAATTTGATACAGTGATCCAGATTGCTGATTATGAAACAGTGAGACAACGGTATCGGATTTCATTTGCGGAGATTGCAGAAAATCTGCCATTGGATCAAGAAGTGACCTATGAAATGGGCTTGTGGGTAATGCTGTTGGATGCTGCGGATACGACGGGCAGGGTCACAGATGACAGTATGAAAAAATGGGCTAAAGAACATGCCAAAGAAGTGGAAGAGTATGCGAATTATTTGATTGACTATTCAAAGGATTACTTGGAAGAAAAAGGATTGCTCCGATTTGATGAGGTAACTGTGTGGGGACAAGATCATGAAGTTGCCATTGCAAATGAGGAGGGCGATCAGTTGTATGATCGTTTAGTCCAGTTTGATAATTATTTAGAACAGATAGATTTAAAAGATGTACAACATCAAGCTGCCCGTATAACAGTGGAAGAATTTATGTTGTGGAGCACGTTGTATTATCGAAGTGCAGAAATTACAGAGCAGTTTAAGGAATTGATGCCTGAACCAACGGATCATTACGAAGAAAGCCAGTTTGTCTATTACTATTGGTATTGGAATGGAGCATACGGATTTAGACAAAATTGGTCAAGCGGCTTAGACAGCGGTGGCTTCCATTCGTCTATGTCTATCGGAGCAGCAGGCGGTACAGGCGGCGCTACCTCATTTGGAGGCGGAGCCGGTGCTGGTGGTGGCGGCGGTGGCGGAGCGCGCTAAGCCTGTCATGGAAATGAAATAGAATGAAGAAGCTGGGGTCTTAATTTAGATTCCTGCTTTTTTATCTTGTTTGAAATAAAGATTTATTAAGGAGTAGGCATTTTTCAGACACCATAAGGATCTAGTTGTGTCAAAATTGTTAGCACAACGCATCTTTTTTTATTCTACTTATATTAAAAGATTGCTTTTAAATCAACCCATAGGTAGAATAAAAAAGATTTTTCCAAAAGTATAAAACAAGTTATTTTTAAATCAAAAAAAGCCTTTATCAAGAGAGAAATGGAGCAGTAAATAACAGATTTTGTTCGATGTACAGAGTAATCTTGATTAAGGGAAAGGAAAGAAGTACATGAGGGACACGGTGATTGTGATTCCGTCTTTAGATCCGGATGTAAAATTATTGAATTTATTAGCGTCTATTCGTAAAAAAGAAACGAAATTGCCGATCTTGCTCATCAATGATGGGAGCAGTTCGGAATATGACGCCATTTTTAAAAGAGCTGAGAAGTATGTTGATCAGTTGTTGATACATAAAGAAAATAAAGGAAAAGGAGCTGTCTTGAAAACAGCTATGCAGTTTATTTTGAAGGAGATGCCAGAAGCCGAACATATGGTGACTATTGATTCAGATGGACAGCACAGTTATGCCGATATGGTAAGTTGTATTCAGTTGGCTAAAGAGTATCCTGATGCTTTGATATTAGGGACTAGAAAGTTTGATAAGAAAGTTCCTTTTCGCAGCAAATTCGGGAATGTTTTGACCCGAAATGTATTGCGTCTCTCTATTGGTCTCGATATTGAAGATACTCAAACAGGTCTGCGGGTGATTCCCAAGTCTTTTATGCCTCAATTAATAGAAGTAGCTGGGGAGCGTTTTGAGTATGAGACAAACATGTTGATTGAAACGAAAAAGCAGCAGCGAACTATTCTCTGTCAGCCTATCGAGACTATCTATATTGCTGAAAATGCCTCCTCGCATTTTAGAGTTGTAGCAGATTCTGTAGCCATTTATGGAGTGTTTATCAAGTATCTTTTGTCTTCTGTGTCATCTTTTATCGTAGATGTAGTGGTCTATGCGGTGTTGATTCATTTGCTGGATCAAGTTGACCTGTCATCGATTTTCATCGCTTCGATAGCAGCCCGTTTGGTTTCAGCAGTGTTCAATTATTATGTGAACCGAGAGTATGTCTTTTCACAACAGAATAAAAATAGTTTTTACCATTATTTTGGACTGGTTTGTGCACAAATCATAGTGTCTGCCTTACTAGTCTATATGGTCCACTCACTCTTTATAGTGGGAGACACAGTATACTTTAAAATCATGATAGATAGTTTGTTGTTCTTTTTGAGCTACTACATTCAAAAGAACTACATTTTTAAGAGGTGAACAGATGAAAAAAATAAGCCGTTCTAAAAAAGTCGTGTATGCATTGACTGTATTGTTTTCTGTGGTGTATCTAGTTTGGAGAGGTATGTACACTCTTCCATTTCACGGATCTTTATTTGCGCTCCTGTTTGGTATTCTGCTCTGGATCAGTGAGATCGTGTCCAATTTTACAGGATTGATTTTGGTATGGAGTAAAAGCAAGTCCAAAGAGATCGCCAAACCGGAAGTTCCTTTAGAAGACTATCCGGATATCGATGTCTTAATCGCAACACACAATGAGGAAGTCGATTTATTGTTGAAGACGGTGAACGCTGCTGTAAATATAGATTATCCAGACAAGAGCAAAGTACATATTTATTTAGCAGATGATACGAATCGTCTAGAAGTGAAAGAGCTTGCTGCTAAATTTCATATTGGCCATATCGGGCTGGAAAACAATCGACATGCCAAATCTGGAAATCTCAACCATGCATTAGCGCAAACGAGTTCTCCTTTGGTGGCTACATTTGATGCCGATATGATTCCCTATTCTGACTTTTTGATGGAGACAGTGCCTTATTTTGTGGAAAACCGTCAGCAACTAGCTGCCGGAGAAAATGTTAAACCATTAGGGTTATTGCAAACTCCTCAAAGTTTTTACAATGCTGATCTGTTCCAATACAATTTGTTTTCCGAAGCTTCGATGACCAATGAACAAGACTTTTTTTCTAGAGAAGTCAATGTCTTGAATAATGCCCATGATGCAGCAATTTATACAGGTTCAAATACCGTCATTACCCGACAGGCGATAGTGGATGCGGGAGGTTTTCCTACGGACACGATCACAGAGGATTTTGAATTGGGTGCTTTAATTAATAGTCAAGGATACAAAAACATTTCTACCTTGGAACCGATGGCTAGCGGATTGACTCCGACAGATATCCCAAGTACGTTGAAACAACGTATTCGCTGGGGCAGGGGGGTTGTCCAAAGTGTCCATAACTTGCACTTATTAACAAATAAACGCTTATCTTTGCAGCAAAAACTGATTTTTTTAAACAGCTATTTATACTGGTGGTCTTTCATTAGACGGTTATTGTATATTTTAGCGCCTATTTTATTTACTGTTTTTGGGATTCAAGTAGTGGATACTAATTTCTGGACTTTGTTGCTGCTTTGGCTACCTAGTTACTTCTTTTTACATTTATCGATGCAAGATCTTGCAAGTGACATTCGAACGCAACGTTGGGGAGAGGTTCAAGAAACGATTTTTGCTCCCTATCTGGTTATGCCGGTCCTGATGCAAGCAATTGGAATCAAAGAAACTAAATTTAAAGTGACTAATAAAGCAGCTACTCAATCTAAAAAAGATTTGCTGTATGTTTTGCCCCATTTGATTTTATGGATCTTGACCGTCATTGGGCTAGTGACCTTCAATTATGGGAAGTTTGGTTCGGAGATCTTTTATGGCAGTGTGATTTCTTTTTGGCTGTTGAATCATTTGTTCAATTTGACGTTTGCTGTGTTGTTCTTTTTAGGACGTCCACTCTATCGAAAAAATGAGCGCTTTTTAGCTGAAATTCCTTTAAAAATATCTTATGGAGGAAAAGAATTTGACGTGATGACCAAGAATATCTCTGAAAACGGACTATCATTTGCTGCATCGACGCCGTATTATTTTCCTGATGACGCTGTCTTGGATTTTGAAATAACCAAAGGAGAGTACACCGCTCAGTTAAAAGGAAAAATCGTAAGAGTATTCTCAGGAGAAAATGAGTGGGACTATGGTGTAGCTTTAGACGAAATGCCGGAGCAAGTATATTTGAATTATTTGCAAATTATTTACGATGGTTTCAACCGTAGTTTGCCGAAATTCTTCGATCCATGGGTGACTCCATTTGATCGTTTCTTTGACAATATCCACAAGCGATTGCTGCTGAAGAAAACTGCTTCCAATAAGGTAAGCAAGTACGCACAATTACAATTAAATGAAGCAGTTCAGCTAGGAGATTTTACAGTAATCCTAGAAAAATTTGATTACCAAACGATGACTTTTTTATCAACAGAAAATAGGGCTCAACAGCAGATTGATGTGATAGAAATAGAGGGAGTAACATTTCAGCTACGATTTGCTGAAGAGACAGGAGATGGGCGTTACCTTTATACGGTCCAAAACTCTTCAGAATGGGTCAACACAACAGCATTTCAGCAGTTATTAGCAAAATGGGTTTCAAAAGGGGATGAAGATGTTGCTGTTGATGATTTTGCGTATTAGTTTATTTCTCTTTTCTTTATTTGGCTATAGAGTTGTGTTTAAGCAACTGATCAAATTAAATGAGAGAGTTAGTTGGGTAGCGAGCTGTGCTTTAATTACATTAGTTTTGTATTTTAGTGCTTATCTAGGACAACTCTCTATAGTCGGAATCAGTTTATTTGCAATAGGATGTTTATTAGGTGCTGGGTATCTTGTTAAGCAACTAAAAGAGAAAACATTGCGGCCGCCAACCTTGAATCTGTTGACAATTTGGTTATTGTTTTATTTTTTGTTGTTCGCTGCGACATTATTAACTACTCATTTGGAACATTATGACAACTATTCCCACTGGGCGATAATCGTAAAATTTCTTTATACAGAAGGAAGACTTCCGGCAGCTGGAGATGCTATCATCAGCTTTTCATCTTATCCAATAGGGAGCTCTTTGTTTATTTATTATGCAACTTTGATTGGCGGATACAGTGATTCAGTAATGTTATTTGGTCAATTTGTGTTTATTTTCAGCTGTATCTATGCCTTTTTTGCTGTTGTTAAAGATGAATCAAGAGCACTGGTGATCACAATGCTGTTTAGTTTTATTGCTGTGTTCAACCATTTTAATATTGCTATTCGGATGAACAATTTATTGGTCGACTTTTTACTGCCTATGTTGACATTGGCTGGAATTGCAGGCCTTTACAGAATGCAACTAAAGTATAGACAAATGTCGGTCTTTTTAGTTCTGATTGCAGGTTCTCTGAGTATCGTAAAAAACAGTGCACTGTTTTTTACAGCTGTTTTGATAGTATATTACATCTCTCGAATCATTGTGAATTGGAAGTTTTATCAAAAGAAAGGGACTGTAGTGAGCATCGCTTTGTGTTCAATAGCGAGCTCGTTTATCCCTTATATTTTATGGAGCCAACACGTCAAAAACAATTTAGAGTCTTCGAAACATGAAGTGAACTTAGCAGCTTACCAGCAAACATTTGGTGAAAAAGATCAAGCCGTGATTCAGCAGATTTCGGATAAATTTATTTCGACGATCACAAATCTAGGAACACCTTCCACAGAGGGGATCTTATTAGCCAATTTAATCTTGGTGACAGCTTTTATTGTGATTCGATTTGTCTTGAAACGAAAAAGCAGCATAGTCCGATACTGGGTGATTATAGATGGTGTTACCGGAATTTACTATGCTGGAATCTATTTCATGTTCTTATATTCTATGCCGACTGAAGAGGCGTTATACTTAGCTGGATTTGAACGGTACGCTGCCAGTATAGTTATTTTAGCCTTAGGAATCGTCATGATGGTCTTAGCCAGAGAAGTAGATGCCTCTTTTTATGAACAAGATATGACTGCACGAAATTACCGCAGTTTTAAAAGTTTAACAACGAAAAAATGGTATCAGTATGCTACTTTGTTCTGTTTGTTTTTTGCTACTTTATTGCTTCTCTCGGAAAATAATGGAATGCGGTATAATCAATTTCATTTTGCAGATTCCACGCCAGCTCAGTTTATGAAAATTGGAGAAGAGCAGATGATCTTGAATCAAACCCGTTACTTAGTCGTAAGTCCTGATAAGAACAAGTTGATAGTTATTCAGTAGGATACGTAGGAAAGTATTACCTTTATTCACAGAATGTGGATGGCAGGGAAGATTTTCTGATGGAAGATGAGACATTTATGGAATTGTTGAATGATTACGATAAAGTAGTCATATTGGATGAACATTTTACTTTCAATGCAATGACAGACAAATTATTTGGTGAAGTCTATGAGCCTGGAATCTATGATGTAAAAGACATAGTAGGTTAAACTACTTACCAAAAAAGCCTTGCAGAAATTATCTGTAAGGCTTTTTATTCTGCATTAAAAAGCTTCTAAAATCTCCAGCACGATATCGAACCAGGTCAACCAGAAGTCTCTAAACCATTTTTTTCTTTTTTTCGATACAGGTAAATGAGCATTATGTTTAAACAAGTTCCATGTCGCATGAACGAGTCCCATCAGAATACCTAAAACACTCAAAATGAAAAGAGCCATTAAAATAACTTCAATTCCATTCTCCAAATGCAAAGCCTCCTAAAAGAATCTTCTATATCATTTATTAGCCAATACAAACAGATTTGTCGATTTATTATACCATTTGGATGATAAGAAAAGGAGCGAATTCTACCTATAAGCTGTTCTCTTTCATTAAATGATCGGAATAAAGTATACTAATTAGTGAAGAAATAGGGAGAAATAGAGCAAACTGTAAACGATATTCAACGAAAATAAAGATGTAATAGAAGAGGTGAAAGACATGTTTACCGATCGACGATTGACTGATGCTTATGAAAATGCAAGAGTCGAAGAATTTGATGACCATTCGAAATATGTGTTCATGAGTGATGTTCATAGAGGAGACGGAAGCTTATCGGATGAGTTTACTAGAAATCGAGATATTTATTTATACGCTTTGCAACATTATTACCGCAATGATTATACTTATGTTGAAGCGGGTGATGGAGATGAGATGTTAGAATATTCGAATTTCGAGCATACCAAAAACGCTCATCCAGCTGTATATGATACAATCAAGAAATTTTTTGATGAAGATCGATTAGTGAAGATTTATGGGAATCATGATATCTTTTTAAAATATCCTTCTTTTGTGAAAAAAAATTATTATACGAATTATGATGAATACAATGAAGTGTTTTTTGATTTTTTAAAAGGTCTGGAGCCAGTAGAAGCTTTGGTCTTGAAACACAAACAGACTGGGCAAGAAATTTTAACTGTCCATGGGCATCAAGGAGATGCGCCTAATGATCAATTTTGGAGATTGACGATGCTGTCATTGAAATACTTTTGGCGATTTTTACATGCATTCGGTATCCGGAATCCTTCCAGTCCGGTCAAAAATGTTAATAAACGGCATAAAGTAGAAAAAAACTACAACAAATGGATTGAAAAACACAACATGATGTTGATTTGCGGACATACGCATCGATTTAAATACCCTAAGAAAAAAGACCATCCTTATTTCAACACGGGTTGCTGTATTTATCCGACAATCATCACAGCTATTGAAATCAAGAATGGAATGGTGCAATTGGTACGCTGGAAAGTCAAAGCAACCCGAAATGGTGTATTAAACATTGAAAGAGAAATCATGAGAGGACCTGAGCCTATATCTGATTTTGATATTCGTGAAGGTTACGCGGGAGCAGAAAATTAGTTTTAAGCAAGCAAATAAACTGCATCTTAGAAGAATTCATACCCTAAGATGCAGTTTGTTTTTTATTCTCTCAGAAAAATAAGGTATACTGGGTAATGAATAAACTACAGGATGTTGGAGGAAATTATGAATAATAATGATCGTTTGATCCGTTTGCGCTATGCATTGGATATGAAAGAAACAGATATGATTGAGATGTTTAAACTGGGCGGCATGAATGTTACTAAAGAAGAAGTGAAAAAAATGCTGGTCACTCCTGAAAGAAATGATGAAGATGAAATCATTAATTCAGATGAATTTATGGAAATAAAAAATTCTACGCTAATCGCCTTTTTAAATGGTTTGATTACTTTCAAACGTGGGAAAAAAGATACCGATAAAAACGAACCTCAAAAAGCAGAAGCATCGTTAAAAAATTCATTGAGTATCAATAATGAAATGTTGAAAAAAGTTAAAATTGCACTGAAATTGACTAGTGAAGATATCTTGGATATTTTTTATGATGTGGATGTCGACATCAGTAAAAGTGAACTGAGTGCTTTATTGAGAAAAGAAGGTCACCGCAACTATAAGGTGTGTTTAGACCGTTATGCGCGTAATTTTCTTAAAGGATTAGCTTTACGTTACCGTTAAACAAAAATAAATGACATCCTCATCCTATACCAGTTTTTTGTATAGGACGGTGGTGTCATTTGTTTTTTGTAAAGTTGTTGTAAAATTGTAAATTTCAAGTTAAAAAAACTCTCATAAAAACTAAAAAAGAGTTTTTATTTCCTTTCTAAAACCCTATTATAAGAAATAGAGGCAATTTTTTATTGTTGATTGATTTAGGACATACATATGGAGGGTTTATCATTGGATATTCAAGAAATGCTGTTTCAGTTTTTCGGAGGTTTAGGTATTTTCCTTTTTGGTTTAAAGTATATGGGAGATGGACTGCAACGATCCGCTGGAGATAACTTAAGAGAGATATTAAACAAATTTACGTCAACACCACTAAGAGCTATATTAGCTGGGATTATTGTAACCGTATTGATTCAAAGCAGTTCAGGAACCACAGTGCTTGCTGTTGGTCTGGTTAGCGCAGGGTTTATGACTTTGAAGCAAGCCATCGGAGTTATCATGGGAGCAAATGTTGGGACAACAGTTACGGCATTTATTATAGGAATTGATATAGGAGCCTATGCGTTACCCATTTTAGCTATTGGAGCATTGCTGCTGTTCTTCTTTAAAAAACCTTTTATCAACAGTATTGGCCAAATTATTTTTGGATTTGGAGCTTTATTTTATGGATTGGAATTAATGGGGTCAGGTATGGCTCCGTTGGAAAATCTGCCTGAGTTTAGGACCTTGATGATCCAACTATCAGAGAGCCCTATTTTAGGCGTTTTTGCGGGTACAGGTTTAACATTGGTGCTGCAAAGTTCAAGTGCAACGATCGGAATATTACAAGAATTGTATGCTCATGGGAGCATTGCTTTAGAAGGTGCACTTCCTGTTTTATTTGGAAATAATATTGGAACGACTATCACAGCTATACTGGCAGCTATTGGAACAAGTGTAGCTGCAAAGAGAACTGCAGCATCACACGTAATCTTCAACGCTGTAGGGACTATTTTGGTCATGCTTGTTCTATACCCCTTTACGCATGTTGTTATTTATCTGGGGAATATGCTTCATTTAAATCCTGAAATGCAGATTGCTTTTGCTCATGGGATATTTAATATTACGAATGTTCTGATTCAAATGTGGTTTATCAATCAAATAGCCGCTATTGTATGTAAAATAATTCCAAATGATGATTCAGAATTGAGTTATGACAATTCACATCTAGATCAAACACTGATACAAAGCTCTCCAGCTATGGCTCTCAATCAAGCTAAAATTGAAGTAGGTCAAATGGGAAAATTTGTCATTGATGAATTCCAAGCAATGTTCTCCTACTACAGACAGCAAGATGAAAAAAGTAAAGAAAATACATTGAGATTAGAGGAAATCATCAATCAATCTGATGTTCAAATCACTGAATATTTAATGTTGTTATCTAATGTTGATTTACCTCTTCAAAATACAAGTGAACACGTAGTAATGATGGAAGTAACGAAGTACCTAGAACGTATCGGCGACCATTGTGAAAGCATCTTGAAAAATATACGAGAAGCTTCACACGCTGCTAAAAAGAACAAAAAGAATTTAGGCAGTTCTGAGATAGAAAAGGTATTTTACGATCCTGATTTAGTGGCGCTATTTAAATTAGTGCAGCTGAATATTGAAGATACCGTTAATGCGTATCAATTAGACAGCTTTTCACTAGCCGGAAAAGTTATCCAACGCGAAAAAGATGTAAACAAATTAGAACATGCCATACGTAAAAAGTATATAGAGCGATTGAATAAAGGCATCGGTGTTCCTTCAGACGGTATTCTTTTTGTAGATATTGTTTCTAATTTAGAACGCATCAGTGACCACTCAGTGAAAATCGCCAAACATACTCTTGGGATACGTTATCCGCATCAACAAGCGCAAAAAGTTTTACGCAAAACAGCTGATGAAACAGCAGAGTTTGAAACGGTGTAATGCAGATTATATAAGAAGAACTTACTGCACTTAGTTTGCGGTCAGTTCTTTTTTTTGTTCTAATCAGCATAGTTCGTATTTATTAGGGATATTAAGGTTGATTATCCTCTTTCTTTTGGTTATAGTGATTAAAGGCAAACAAAAAAGCGTTTATTTGATAAAAAAATTCGTTTATTGAAAAGGGGATAATACTTGATGCAACCAAAACCACTTATTGCTATTCAAGGAGCTATGGACGGAGAAATACTGGCTCTTTTAGAAGCAATGCAGTCTTATACAGAAGAACGATTTGGGACCTATTCTTTTTTTGTTGGAAAAATTGAAGATATGCCCTTAGTTGTATCTAGAACAGAAATAGGGATGGTCAATGCAGCAGCTGCTACTGCGATTTTAATCGATAAATACCAACCTAGTATAATCATCAATCAAGGAACTGCAGGTGGACACCATCCTGATTTACATGTTTTTGATACCGTCATTGGTACAGAAGTGATACATATCAATAGCTTTGTTTCAAAACATTTAGATAAAGGAGAGGGCATCTCACCAGAAACCTGGGTCCCAATGGAGACTGCTGTACGAGACAAAAGTGGGTATTTGGTGAATCTTTCTGTATTTAAAAGCGATATTTTATTGTCAAGTATAGCTTTGAAACATGCTGAGGATTATCCATATGGAAAAGTGGTTGAAGGAAGAATAGGTAGTGCAGATTTTTGGAATCGAGAAATTGACCGTATTCAGTGGTTCCGCGAAAAATTTCGAACAAGCGCTGAAGAAATGGAAGCTTATGCAGTTGCTCAAATTGCTCAAGCATTTAACATTCCGTTTCTGTCTATACGAACGATTTCCAATTCGGAAGTTACCGATGATGGGATAGAAGACTTAGATACAGCTGGCAGGTATTGCGCTGAATTTAGTCTGCAAGTAGCTAAAGCTATTTACCATCAGCAAACTGTTCCAGTTATTTAGAATAAATTTATCTACAAACTGCATTAAAGCCCCTATCGGTAAGATACCGATAGGGGCTTTAATGCAACTAGAACATGCAGATTGTTTTTCTTACATGGTGTCTATTAAAAATAATGTTATTTATTCAAATTTGTCTATTGAGAGTTGTTGGGAACTCTCTAAAATAGAAACCATATCAAGTAGATAGGCTTTTTGTTGGGGAGAAGCAGCTTTCGTGTCTTCAGATAGTGCATAAGTTGCTTCTTCCATCATCTGAATAAAGATTAAGACAATGCCAGCTTTTTCAGGGATCATTTGCATCCATTGTTCATAATATTGCCGAATCGTTTGGTTGAAGCGAGGTTTCTTTTTCAACTGAAACAATTTATCCACTACCATCAACTGTTGTGGATAGGACAATAGATCAGTCGAAAGGACTTTTTTTACCAGCCAAATAGAGATAGTCCAACGTCTAAAAACCCCAGTCAAACTGACAGCAATGAATACTACCAAAGCAACAATTTTTCCAGTATTCTTACTGAACCAACTTTCTTTTTCTGTAACCTCAGCATTCTCTTCATCAGGAGAAATTGATTCGGATACTGTATCTTGAGAGGATTCAGTACTTTCTTCGTTGGATTCTACAGCTTCTACAGCTTCTTCTTGCTCTTGTTCTTCAGGAACGAGTGTGTCCTCCAAATCCTCTTCTAAAGCTGTTTCATCTGTTAGCGGCTGATCAAAAGGAGGGGTCGGTTCAAATGGGACCCAGCCATAATCTGCAAAGTAAACTTCCGGCCAAGAATGAGCATTGGCATTGGTCACTTCATAGTAAGTTTCTTCTTCAGAAGTTATTTTTTCACCACTATTAAAACCTTTTGCCCAGCGAGTTGGAATGCCCAAAGCCCGGCACAATACGACCATTGCCGTCGAATAATTATCGCAGTATCCAACTTTTGAGTCAAAAAGGAAATGATCTACATAGTCACGACCTTTTGGAATATAAGCCGCTTCTGATGTGCTGTAACGAAATCCGCCATCTTCTTTTAAATACTGCTCTATAGCACGAATCTGCTCATACGGAGTGGCAGCATTTACTGTAATAGAATGAGCCAGTTCGCTCACTCGTTCTGGTAAATCAACTGGTAATTGAGTATACGTATTGTAAAAATTGTCACCTAAATTTTCGTTAACAAAAGTTGCTTCTGTTAAATCAGGATTAAATTCTCTTGAAGGGGTCAGAATCAAGGTATAAGCATCTACAATATTTTCTGGATCTTCTAAAATGTATTGCTGGGTAGGCCTTTCCAGCAACAATTCAATCTCACCATTGTACTCCGCGAAATCTAAGAAAATAGTATCATGCGTATAGGGGATATAGGAAAATGACTCGCTCAATTCAATATCGATTTCTCGCATATCAGTGGGGCTGTTTTCTGCATCAAATGATTCATAAATTGACAAATCAACAGGAGAGTAGTTCTGATATGGAGTTTCCCAACCTTTGCCAGTATAGACTTCTTTCGATTCAATCAGCCAATAGTGAGGCTCAGAAGTATGAGCAGTAAAAACTGTGTTGTATCGTTGAGTCAGTGGACCGCCTAAGTTGGCGTCATTTTCACTAAAACCGCTTCTGGAAGAAACGCCGCCAGGGCTGTAGCGGTCGATCCATTTGTAGAAATCATGCGCTTCTAAAGTTTCGTGATAGACATCTGCTTGGGAAACTGTCCATTCTTGCTGCTTTGTTAGATGATCCACCCCCCATAACGATACTCTAGTGAATAAAAGTCCTCCACCTGAGAGCAAGAGTAAAGATAAAAAAGTATTTCTCCAACTGCCGGTTACAGTGATACGTGCAATCCCTATCAAAAGGAAGCCAAACAACAAGGTTGAAATGACAATATCAAATAAGTCAGTAGTCGTAAATACCTGCAGTATCAACAAATAGCCTAGACCCGTAAAAAAGGACAGGTAAGGATTGAATCGCTTCAATAAAGCATAGCTGGTCACTGAAAGCAGACTCATGATCAATAGCAGGCTTAATAGATTGGGTAAAATAGTGATTTCTCCAGAGACCATTTGGAAAATAGGCCGTAGAAATTCAGACAAAAAGAGTTGGAACCAGGATCGGTCAAAGGATCGTTGGAAAGGAAAATAGAGATAAATAAGGTAAAGACTGGAAGCGAGTTGGACAGGCAGCCAGAGGTACCATTTAGGTAAGAAGACCAGAATCAGTTGTAAAAAGATGACATACATCAAAAGCGGTCTTGAGAAAGAAAAATCATTTAGTTGGATAAAAAGCTGCAGGATAGGAATAAATAAAGCCGTATTCACAGCAGCTAAGCACATTTTTTTGAAAAGAGTCAGCAAATATTCTTTTGTGAGGCTCAATTAATTCCCTCCTACGTCTAAAATTGTCAGCGTTTCTTCACTTAAAAAGAAACTTGTTTTTAGATGAGTTTTTTTAATAAAAGAGACAACTTCAGCAGGAGCTATAATAACTTTCTTGCCATTTTTTGGTATTTGATTATCCCAAATCGACAGTAAGGCCTCTAATTGCAGTGTGGGTTGAACCGACAAAAAGTTTTTGACTCCTTCTTGAAGAAGCAAATCTTCATCAAATTCACCGATGATGAAAAGTTGTACAGTTTGAAAACGATTTAGTTCTAAATAAAGACTGTATGTCAAACTAATCAGCTCTTCAAACTGAGCTGATTGATACCCTAAAAAAAACAATTTTAAAGGGGTATTGATTTCTTTGTCATAGTCTTTTACCATCAATGTCTGCTTCTTGAAACTGGTTTTCCAATCAATATCTTTTAAAGCATCTTGCTGCTGATGTTCTCGCAATTGCCGAAAATTTGCTGCATCTTGTGCCGAAAATGACTTCAAATCCAATTTCGCATCTAGTTTCTTTATCGTTCCATATAGAAGAGCGGATGAGATCACAGGAGGATAAATCTCTAACTCTACTGGAATCTGCTTTTTTTCACGGTGAGTAAAAAATCCCAAGAGGTCTTTTCCTGAAGTATGCGCCCAGAGTTTTTTGTGGTGCCCTCTAGGGAAACGAATATCAGAAAAGGAAACTGTTACCTGATATTTAAACAAACTTGGCACTACAGTTGTGAGTGTGGTTTCTTTCACGCCAACAGCTATCGTCAAATAGGGAATCAGGACCGGTAGAAAGCCTTTCGTTCTCAACTTCAATTGGCTATTCAGTTCATGTCGCGGATTTTCTGAAGCATCAAAATCAGCTTTTCCCCATAGAATTAAGGTGCTCAAAAAAGAACCCAGCAGAATGAAAGTGAAGAAATAAAAAACAGCCCAAGAAACAGGAGTAGGAAAGGTAAGCGTGTAAAGAAAGAGTGCAATATACAATAAACTCCACAAAACTTTTTTCAGGACGAGAAAGAAGCTGCTGGGATTCATTATGTTCGACCTCGTTTGACAGGAACTGGTACTTGTTGAATCAAAGAAAGAATAGCATCCGCTTTTTGTTTAGGGGAGAGATAGTCTTTGAACAACAAGCGATGCTGATAAACAGCTGGAAGAATGGCTAGTATATCGTCAGGAGTAATATAATCTCGCATATCCAATAAAGCATATGCTCTAGCTGCAGCCAAGCAATATTGGTTCCCTCTCGGACTGACACCTAGACGAACCTTTTGATTGGTACGAGTATTTTCACCTAGTTTAACGATATAAGTAAGCAAATCAGGTTGAACATAAATCGTTGGAACGAGTTGTTTCAGCTCTTGGAATTCAGCTAAACTCAATAAAGGCTGAATCCGTGATAAGGATTCAGTTTGATCAGGATTGGATAACATTCGCACTTCTTGTTCTACTGTGGGATAACCTAAAGAAAGCTGCATCAAAAAGCGGTCTAACTGTGCTTCAGGCAAAGGATAAGTTCCTTCGTGTTCGATAGGATTTTGAGTAGCTAAGACAAAGAATGGTTCTGGCAAATTATACGTCTTGCCATCCATCGTTACTTGACCTTCAGACATAGCTTCCAGCATAGCTGCTTGCGTACGTGGAGAAGTCCGGTTGATCTCATCTGCTAAAATCAAAGAAGAAAAAATCGGTCCTTTCCGAAATTCAAACTGGGCTTTTTCGGTCAAAGGAATCGAAAAACCAATAATATCGCTGGGAACGAGGTCTGGTGTAAATTGAATTCGGGAAAAAGGAGCATTCAACGTTTTAGCGATCGTCTTTACAAGCAATGTTTTTCCTACCCCTGGAATATCTTCAAATAGAACGTGACCACCAGCTAACATAGCTGTAAGGGTCAATTTGGTAACGTCTTCTTTTCCAATAACGATTTGATTTACAGTATTCATTAACTGATGCAGATGGCAAATCGACTGCTGGTGCTGTTCTGATAAAGCCAATAAAATCCCTCCAGTTTTAAAACGTACATTTTTTATTATTTTAACCAGAATATAGCCTAAATACAACTATACTTCTCATTTAATGAAGACAAAATTGCATATGTAATAACAAGATAAGTGTTAAAAGAAGGAAGAGTGGTGTTAAGTAACCCTACTTTGAATGAAAGCTGCTCTTTATTTCAAATGCAATCTTGTGTTTAAGCTGATTAAGGATATAATAATAAAAAGGGGTTCGAACGGTGTATGCATTAATAAATGTAAGCGGATTTACACATGGAGAATGGAGGTAGAATAGGGTGAACAATACTACAGAAAAAGGAGCAACACCAGATAATAGCGAAAAAAATCATTTTCATCAGCAATACCTTAATCGAAAAAACAATGTGTTGAAAGGAAAAGTCTGGTCCGTCAATGGGAGGATATTTGTAAAAGATGGGCCTCAGGCTATCCCGACGATTACACTTCATGAAAATGCTGAAGAAGTGATCATTGTTAAAAATGGAGAGGTCATAGCAGAGTCTATTGTTGAAGTGACTGAAAGTGACCAAATATCGATTGAAACAAAAGAGATACTTGTACCTCCTAAATGCATGGTCATAACGGATGGAGAACAGTTGACTGCTTTTATTGAAGTTGAGCCTGGATATCGGTTGATTCGAAATCTGAATAACTTTTCTCCTACTCATCAAGCAGTATTAACCATTCAGGAACAGAGAGTAATCAATGAGCCATTGAGTGTAGAAGAAATAAACAATCAATTGAGAAAAGCAGATATTACTTATGGTCTAAATGAAGAGAACATCAAACTTGCAGCTCAATCTAAACAGCATGCAGTGATAGAGGTGGCTAAAGGAATTCCAGCACAAGAAGGAAGCGATGGATTTTTAGAGATGCAAGTTGAGTCGACTATTAAACGCGTCTTGACCGCAGATGAAAAGGGGAATATCGATTTCCGAGAAACTCGTCAGATTCCTACTATCGAACCTGGAGATATTTTAGCTGTTATTCACCTGTCAACGCCAGGAAAATCTGGAAGAAGTGTGAAGAATAAAGAAATCCAACCGCCTCCAGTCATGAACATTCATTTTCATGCTGAAAAAGGAGTGAAATTAGAAGAAAACAGCATTACAGCCACTAAAGTTGGTCGTCCTTACATTCAGCAAAAAAATCATGTTGTCAAAGCTTCCGTAATCCCTAAATTTTTACAGCAAGAGAATGTTAATATTGCTACAGGCAATATTCGGTTCTATGGAGATGTGGAAGTAGTAGGAGAAGTGGAAGAAAACATGACAGTTGAGGCGGGAAACGATATTATTTTACACGCTTCTGTCAACAGTTCAGTTATTACGGCTACTCATTCTATTACTTGCAGCGGCAATATTTCCAATTCGGTTTTGTCTGCCGGTGAAAAGAATACGGTATTGGTAAAACTCGGTAAATCTATGGAAATGATAGCAGAGCAATTGGAAACGCTGGTAGCAGTTATTGAACAAATCACACATTCTCCTAATTACTTGATCAGTGAACAGAAGCAAAGCATTCGTTCTATACTAGATTTTTTATTGAAAAAACGGTTCGCTGAATTTAAATCCATTGTCAAAGATTACATTATCAGTGCCGGTCAGAACAAGGAATTTTTATCTGTAGAATGGAAGGTTCTTGCAAAAGAACTCCAAGAAATCTTTTTTACACACTCTTATCTAGAAACTACTGTTTATCAATTACAAGGTGTCTTGAGCGCTATCCAAGAAATCCAAGAAAAGAATGTCTTGGATTTTGAAGAAGATTCCAGTATCACTGTAGCCAGTACGCTCAATAGTACATTAAGGTGTAATGGGGATGTCCATATTATGGGGCATGGAAGTTTAAATACGACGATCGAAGCTCAAGGAAAAGTGATGATCAGCGGATTGTTACGCGGCAGTAGTGTATTTGCTAAAGAGGGTGTGGAGATTAAAGAAGCCGGCTCAACTGGCGGAGTCAGGGCTAGTGTAGCAGTGCCGGAAGATAAAATGATTCGAATTGATCTTGCTCATGAAGGCACAGAATTGAAAGTTGGGCCAGCTAGATTGGTTTTAAATCAACAGCAGCAGAATATTACGGCCCTTTTGAATACTGAGGGACAAATTGTATTCAAATGACTGGATACAGCGAAATAATTATACTTAAAAAGAGTAAAGAAAAAGGCCTTTATCATCAACTATTGATGATAAAGGCCTTTTTCTTACTTAATTCGTTTATCCAGCACTTTGTTCTAAGCGTTTGGATAGTTTAGATAGTGTATAACACACTACCCAGTAAAGGAATCCCATAGCGATAAACATGGGGATAACGTAAGTCGTATTTTGTCCGTAGACGATTCGTGCATTATGTGTTAGTTCAGGTAAAGTAATGATCGTCGCTAAAGACGTATCTTTGACTAATGCAACAAATTGACTGACGATTGGCGGCACCATTGCTCGCAATGCTTGCGGAATAATGATGTACCAAATCGTTTGGAAATACGTTAAACCAGTTGATCGACCGGCTTCCATTTGACCAGAAGAAATGGAAGTTAACCCTCCACGAATGATTTCTGAAAGCATCGCAGATTCAAAAATAGTCATGGCAGCGACTGCTGACCAGAAAATACTTAATCGAACACCGACTTGCGGTAGTGCGAAGTAAGTAAAGAAAATAATCAACAACAATGGCAGATTACGGATAATGTCAACGACAGCTCCAACAATTAATGAAAGAGCAGGAATTTTCATGTAGCGCAATAAGCCAAGAACAGCTCCGATGATAAAGCTCAAAATAATTGAAACAGCAGCTACTTCAAGTGTAACTAGGAGTCCATCCAATAAAAAGCGGATGTTCACCCAGGAATAAGCTCCAGTAAAATCCAAGTGAATCTCCTCCTAATCGTTTGCAGCTAAGCGGCGTTCCACATACTGCATAGTATAAGTTAATGGTAAAGTAATAATCAGATAAAATAGGGCAACGATAATATACGTATCAAATGTATTAAAGGTTTCACTTGCGATCAAATCTCCGTAATACATTAAATCTAAACCAGCCACCATAGCTAACACCGAAGAATTCTTCACTAAGTTGATAAATTGATTACCTAGTGGCGGAATCACGATTTTAATGGCTTGTGGTAAAATAATGTAGCGCATTGTTTCGCCGTAAGTCAAGCCTGTGGATAATCCAGCTTCCATTTGACCTTTTGGAACTCCCAAGATACCGGCACGCACGGTTTCAGCAATAAATGCTGATGTGTAGATCGTTAAACCAATGATCCCTGCTGTAAATCCGTTTACGCCTACAAAAAACATAGGGAATACAACGTAGAAGAACAATACGATAATCAATAATGGTATGTTTAAAAATAATTGAACATAAAAATTAGCTAATCCGGATAACAGTCTATTGGTAGATACTTGGAAGATACCGAGCAGGGTACCAATAATTAAACTGATGACTAAAGCAATCAAACTAGCAATCAATGTATTGATAAAACCTTCTACTAATAAATCACCATAAGTGGTTAAGATTTCAATCATTTCATGCACCTCATTTCTTTCGTTTCAGTGTAGTTCTTTTGGAAAAAGAATCTTGATCTAATTAAGGTCAGGGACTTCCTCTTCAGGGAACCATTTGCTGAAGATTTCAGCGTACGTGCCATTTTCAATGATGGTATCTAAGGCTTCATTGACTTGACCTAAAAAGTTTTCTTGTCCATGATTGATGGCAATTCCGTAAGGTTCATCCGTAAAAGGAGCACCTGCTAAGCGGTAACCAGGATTGTCGGCGATGATTCCTAATAGAATGGCGTTATCGGTTGTCATAGCGTCTCCTTGACCAGATTGCAAAGCAGTAAAGGCTTCAGAGTAGTTTTCTAGTTCCAAAATATTTGCTTCTGGTGCATGTTCGCGTATATTTTGTGCGGATGTAGAACCTTTTACCGCTAAAACAGTTGTATCAGCATTCAAGTCTGTTACACTTTGGATCGAACTGTCGTTAGGTACTAATAAAGATTGCCCCGCTGCAAAGTAAACATCTGAAAAGTTAACTTGTTTCAGTCTTTCTTCTGAAATCGTCATAGTAGCTATGATGGCATCAATATTTCCGTTTTTAATTAACGGGATTCTTGTTTTAGAAGTGACTTCGATAAATTCAGCATTTTCGGCATCACCAGTGATTTCTTCCGTTAATGCTTTAGCGATATCAATATCGAAGCCTTCAATTTCGCCTTTTGCGATATTGTAAAGACCAAATAAATTAGTGTCCGCTTTTACTCCCCAATTGATAGTAGGAGTATTGCTTTCTGCTAAACGTTCTGTGATATCTTGAGTGGCTACCGTACTAGAAGTACAAGCCGCAAGGAACATTAGGGGAAGCAGCAATAGAAAAAGCAGACTTTGTTTTTTTGATTGTTTCATTCTTACACCTCCAAATTAAACGTGGTGGATAATCTTGCCTAAGAATTGTTGGGCTCTAGGATCTTGAGGATTTTCATAAAATTCTTGAGCGTTTTTATCTTCAATTACTTCTCCGTCTGCCATGAAAATAACTCTGTCGCCAACTTCACGAGCAAATCCCATTTCATGAGTGACCACGATCATCGTCATTCCTTCTTTGGCTAGTTTTTTCATAACGTCCAGCACATCATCGATCGTTTCAGGATCAAGTGCACTAGTTGGTTCATCGAACAGCAATACTTCGGGGTTCATAGCCAATCCGCGGGCAATCGCAATACGTTGTTTTTGTCCACCAGATAATTGAGTAGGGTACGAATCTTTTTTGTCCAACAGATTTACTTTATCCAATAATTTTTCAGCTGTTTTTTTGGCTTCTTTTGGATCTTGCTTGAGGACTTTGATGGGAGCTAGTGTGACATTCTCCAAGACAGTCATATGTGGATATAAATTGAAGTGTTGGAAAACCATCCCAACATGTTTGCGTATATTGTTGATGTTCGTTTCTTTAGCATGCAGATCAACATCATTGACCAATAATTGGCCTTCGTTGATATCTTCCAGTCCATTGATGCAACGAAGCATCGTGCTTTTTCCGGAACCAGATGGTCCGATAACAACAGCGACCTCTCCTTTTTTAAAAGACAGATTGATGTTTTTTAACGCATGAAATTCACCGTAGTATTTATTGACATCTTTAAACTCAATCATTAAAATTCCTCCTTAGTTGGTTGAGTAGCTCTATATACATAAGAATGAGGAAGTACACAAAGGCGGTCGATAAGCTTTGCGTGCTTCCTACTATGTATTCGTGCTATACGATTATTAAAATACTTTTAGTTACTTTACCATTTTATCATTCTACTATAATCACTTGGTATTTTCAAGCATGCCTATTCTAGATGTGATGAACTTGAAAAGGCTTTAATTCAAGGTGTAAAGGAAAGACAGCGGTTGCTATTTTTTTATTCCATTCTCCTTCTAAGAGATAATTTTTGCTTTTGACTCTAAAAGTTTTTAAGCTAAGTAGAAGGAGTTTTTTTACATGATTTTAATACAGAAAGGAAGAAAGCTATGTACTTTATTCTGACATTCTTTTGTGCATTTGGCTTTTCTTTAATTCATTATTTTTCTAAATATATGAAGTTTGCTGGTAAAACACCGCGCAGTCGTTTTTTGTCGTTGTCAGCCGGTGTGGCAGTGGCGTATGTTTTTATACATTTGCTGCCTGAACTGAATGAATATCAGGAAGTTGTTTCCCAGCACCTAGAGAACAGCTATTTAGGTTATATTGAAAATCATATTTATATTATTGCGATGTCTGGATTAGTCTTGTTTTATGCTTTAGAACGAATGGTAAAAGTAAAATTAGATAAAGTCCAGAGTGATTCACACTATGCGTTAAAAAGCAACCAAGCTGGTGTCTTTTGGCTACATATCAGTGTGTTTTTTATTTATAATGCGGTTATCGGATATTTGCTGATAAATGAGGATTTTAAACATCCTAGTAGTTTGCTGTTTTACTTTCTGGCTTTATCCGTTCATTTTGTTACTAATGACTGGGGACTGCGGCGAAATTACCAGCAAGCTTATGACCGCTATGGTCGGATACTCTTGTCTGGTGCTCCACTTTTAGGTTGGTTTATGGGGATATTCATTGAAATCAACCATTTTGGTGTCTCAGTATTGCAAGCTTTTATAGCCGGGAGTGTTATATTGAATGTTATGAAAGAGGAATTACCGGAAGAACAAAAAAGCAGTATCCTCAGTTTCTTGTGTGGTGTAGTGGGGTATACGTGTCTGTTGCTGCTCGTTTAAAAAGACAAGACGGTGATTAGGAGAACGTAGAACAGCAGTACTGAGCTTACACGGCACAGTGCTGCTGTTTTTGTTTGAAACAGTGATTATTTTCTGTATATTGGTTTAGTAAGAAAATGAAATGCTTACTATATAACTCATGGGATGAAAAACATCTCTAGAATCAAACTGTTGTAAAGCTGAACTCTGTAGAAAGTTTTTCTACATTCTTTTTCTGAAATGGAAGAAAAATGTGGTAATAATTGATACAATGTAAGTGTGCTGCTTTTAGTTCACGCTAGTAGGCAGCCAGGCAATCAACTTAGAGTTAAAGGATAAAGAATACTGAGCTCAACCAATGAACAAAATGAGAAGAAACTTTAGACTAGTGGAAGATTCACTTTATGGGACGAAGGGGAATGTTATGGAACGGATTCATTTATATCATACGAACGATATTCACTCGCATTTAAGCAAATGGCCTCGTATATCTCAATTCTTACGTGATGAGCGAAAGCGAGTGGAAAACAACGGAGATTCATTTTATTCATTTGATATAGGTGATGCTTGTGATCGGGTACACCCCTTGATCGAGGCTACAAATGGAACTGCAATGGTCCATTTAATGAATGAAGCTCACTACGATGCTGCCACGATTGGAAATAATGAAGGAATAGGCAGCTCCAAGGAACAATTGAACCACCTATATGATTCCGCAAATTTTAAAACTGTGATTTCAAACATGTTTGATACTAAGACTGGTGAAACTCCAGAAGGGACTGTCCCCTTTCAGTTGTTAAAGACAAAAGAAGGACATCGGTTAGGAGTGTTTGGCTTGACTGCCCAATTTCCTACAAGCTATGTACCTCTAGGGTGGACTATTAAAGATCCTTTTGATGCCATTTCAGATATGCTGGAAATATTAGCACCGCTGACAGATTCGATAATCCTTCTGTCTCATTTAGGAATAGGCGCCGACCGGAAAATCGGGGAGATGTACCCGATGATTGATGTTATTCTCGGTGCACATACGCATCATGTACTTCCTAAGGGGGAAAAAGTAAGGAATTCTTTGTTAGGAGCAGCTGGAAGATATGGGGAATATATCGGGCATATTGTGTTAGAATTAGACAATACAACCATTGTACATTCCACAGCAACGGTCATTCCTATCGAAGAGGTACCAGCTCTCAGTAAGGAAGAAGAATTGATTGAAAGCTATGAAATAAAGGGTCATGAACTGTTGAAACAACAGCAGATTGCTGACTTGCCAGTGTCATTACCTGTAAGCTGGTACCAAGATTCTGAATTGGTACAAATCAGCTTAGAGGCTGTTAAGTATTATGCTAAAACAGAGGCTGCTGTATTGAATGCCGGATTATTTATGACTTCTTTAGATAAGGGAATCGTCACAAATGATGAATTGCATAAAATGCTGCCTCATCCAATGCGTATTTTAAGAGTCACTCTGAGTGGTGCAGATCTGGTTCGAGTAGTCCAGGAAATGGAAAAAAATCGTGGCTATTTAAGAAAATTTCCTATTAAAGGCATGGGCTTCAGAGGAAAATACTTTGGAGAAATTTTATACAACGGGTTGAGTTTGGAGCCTCTGACAGGAGAAGTGTTGTGGCAAGGAAAAGAAGTTGTCTTAAATGAGCGATATACATTTGCGACGGTAGATCATTTTATGTATATCCCTTTCTTTCCAACGATTGAATTACAAGGAAAAAATGAATTGATTTTTCCGCTTTTTATCCGCAATGTTGTTGGACAGTACTTGAAAAAAATCTATCCGATCGTATAAAATAACTTTTGAACAGTAAACAGAAACGAAGGTGAATTAAGATGGCAAATCCAAATGAAAAAAAAGATACCACCTCTCAAAAGAATTCGCATACTAGAGAAAAGAAAAATTCAAAACCAAAACAATCTTACAAACAATCTTCTGCAAAAAAAATCTCTCATAAAAAAGAAGAGCCGATAGTAAACACAGATCAATTAGGGAAAAGTATTGAAGAAACAGTAATTCCAGAAAAAGATCTGATTGTTCAAAGAGTGGATCAATCCATGATCACAATAAATGGCGATCAATATGAAATTGTCAAAGATTACCGTGAGGCATTTGATGCGAGACGTTTGAGTGAACGTTACAGTCCTATATTAGATAAATATGATTATATCGTGGCAGATTGGGGATTTGAACAATTAAGGTTAAAAGGGTTCTATGACAATCAGAATCGCAAAGTTCCCCAAGATAAAAAAATCAGTCAACTAGAAGATTATTTGTATGAGTATTGCAACTTTGGTGCTCCTTATTTTGTGTTGAAACGATTAGAAACGAAAAAGAATTCTTCCAATACGACTAAACCGAATCGTCGGAAAAAGCAGAAGAGAAAAAATATTACTAATCGCAAACCAACTCATACTCAAGACTATACTGAACACACCAACTCAAGCCAAGCTGCTTCTGGAAATACTGGAAATAAACGCGGAAATAGACCCGTCAAAAAGCAGAATTTCGTGCAAAAAGAAGTGACGCCTAAAGAAAAAATGGTTAAACCGGAAAAAGAGACTGTAGTGGTTAAGACAGTCAAAGATGAAAAAGGTTCAAGAAGATTTAACATTCGTCGGAATGATGTAGACAGAGCCAAAAATAAATCATAAAGGTTGGGTAATGTGAACTATAAAGGCTATTTGATTGACTTAGATGGAACAATGTATAAAGGAAAAGAGCCAATACCGGAAGCACCGTTGTTTATTCAACAATTACGAGATAAAAAGATTCCTTTTTTATTTTTGACGAATAATTCAACGAAGACACCTGAATCCGCAGCAAAAAATTTGCAAGAGAATTTCGGGATTAAGGCATTTCCAAACGAAGTCTACACGAGTTCTTTAGCAACAGCTGATTATTTGAAATCTTTAGACAATGGGAACAAAGTATTCGTTATTGGCGAAGAAGGGTTAAAACAAGCATTGAGAAACAAAGGATTTGTGGAAGACCTAAATGACCCAGATTACGTTGTCTTAGGGTTGGATGAAACAGCAACTTATGAGAAATTCAAAATCGCAACTTTAGCGATACGGAAAGGTGCTCAGTACATCGTTACAAATAAAGACACTAATCTGCCTACAGAAAAGGGACTTGTTCCAGGGGCTGGTTCATTAGCGGCATTACTGACAACAGCCACAAGAGTTGAGCCGACTTTTGTTGGAAAACCGGAAACGATTATTATGGAAGAAGCATTGAAACTATTGGATCTTCCTGCTCAAGATGTGCTGATGGTTGGAGACAACTATGAGACAGATATTCTGGCTGGAATCAATAGTGATATTGATACATTGCTGGTCCTAACGGGTTTTACTAATCGTGAAGATTTGGCTGATGTCTCTGTGCAACCCACATATACTCTCAACTCTTTAAGAGAGTGGGATATTTGATGAAAACCAGACCACTTGATTTTTTAGGGATCGCGACTATTTTTTTATGGATTATCTCTTTTGCTATTATGGTTACAATCAATTTTACACCGCTGTATTCATTTGATGTCGACTACTTCAATATTCCTGAGCGGGTTGGTTTGTCTAAAGACATTATCATGGAGAACTACCGTATGTTGCTAGATTATTTGAATAAACCATGGATAAATGAATTGAATATGCCTGATTTTCCAAGTTCTGAAAGCGGGCTTTTTCATTTTTATGAAGTAAAACGATTGTTTTTGCTGGATTATGGTATTTTGATTGTGACAACTATTGCTTCATTTTTCTATTTGCGTTATTTGAAACACAGTAAAAGAAATTGGGTATTGCTGAGACCATTTATGTGGGGAATAGTTGCACCGCTGATCATTCTGTTTTTGATTGCTGCAAATTTCGACCAGTTGTTTGTGCTGTTCCATCAATTGTTTTTTAACAATGATGCCTGGATCTTTAATCCCTCTACCGATCCCATCATTATGGCACTGCCGGAAGCCTTTTTTATGCACTGTTTTATCTTGGCATTTGTCCTGATAGAACTGTTGATTACAAGTGTATACTTTTATGCGAAGAAAACGGCGTTTAAATAAAAAAATTGAAAAAGAACGAATCCAGAATTTATGTCTCCTGGATTCGTTCTTTTTGGTTAAAGTAAAAAAGCTTCACTGCTATTGTTACGAGCAGTGAAGCTTCCGCTTGGTAAAGCAACAGAATTTTATTTCGTGATCTCAGATTTAGAGGGATTATCATGGGCTAAGCGACTAGCTGCTGAAGCTGCTATGGCTCCAACAATGTCATCTAAGAAAGTATGAACCTCATTGCCTTCATGACTATTCAGTTTTTCTAAGATTCCTGGTTTTACTTTATCAATGTAACCATAGTTGGTGAAACCAATCGATCCATATACATTTACAATGGACAACGCCAATATCTCATCAATACCGAATAACCCTTCATCATCTGTGATGATCTCTTGAAGTGGATGCATCAATTGTTTTTTCTCTGCTAGTATGTCTAATTGGATACCGGTTAAAATCGTATTTTGAACTTCGCGCTTTTTCAATACCGATTTAACATGTATCAAGCATTCCTCTAAACTCAAATCTTCAATATATTTATTTTGTAAAAATAGAACAAGCTCAGCAATATCCTCTTCGCGGACACCACGTTCATGCAGCAAATCTACCGCAGTTTTGTGCATTAAATTTTCATCTTTTACCATACTTATCCCTCCATTTGAAATAACTCTATTCCTATTATACCTATAAAAAAGGAAAATGATAAAACGATAAGCAAAAAGAGCTTTAAAAGTTTTCGGCTTCTAAAGCTCTTTCAAGATAAATAGATAAACGATTAAAACAAACTTGTGCTGTGCATCGGTTGTACGCGTTCATCTGGATTGATATAACTCATAGCGTTATTGATGGCTGTCGGACCTTCGCCAAATCCAGTAGCGATCAATTTGATTTTACCCTCATAGGTACAAATATCACCGATAGCGTAAATACCAGGAATGGTCGTTTCCATTTTTGTATTTACCGGAATTTCATTACGGGAAACTTCAAACCCCCACTTTTTCATCGGGCCGATAGAAGAGGTGAAACCATAATTGACTAAAAAGTCATCCACTTCGATTTCTTTTTCGTTATCGCTGCGTACTTCCTTGAGGGTGACAGCGTCTAGTTGGTGATGATTTCCAGAAAGTGCAACCGGTACAAATGGCGTAAGAAGCTCAACACTAGATTTCTCCAATAAAGAAATGCTGTGCTCAAGAGCTCGGAACTTATTTCGACGATGGACCAAATAAACTTTTTTAGCAATCGGCTCAAGCGTTAATGCCCAATCTACCGCAGAATCTCCGCCACCGCAAATGACTACATTTCGGTCTTTAAATTGCTCGATGTTGTTGACATAGTAATGTAGTGTTTTGCGCTCGTATTTCTCTGCATCATCGATCTCTAGTTTTCTAGGTTGAAAAGCCCCGTTCCCAGCAGCTATAATAACGGCTTTAGAATAGTGTTTTCCCTTGTTAGTAGTCAGTTTAAAAATCTCGTCATCATTTTTCACGACATCCAACACTTCTTCATCTAAACAAACGGTTTGATCGAAGCGGGAGTTTTGGACAGTCAAATTTGAGATCAGTTCTTCACCTGTGATGACCGGCAGTACTGGGATGTCATAGATATCTTTTTCAGGATACAACATCGAAACTTGACCGCCGAGTTGAGGCAGACTATCGATAATTTTTACTTTAGCATTTCTCATACCACCGTAAAAAGCCGCAAACATACCCACAGGCCCACCGCCAATAATGGTAATATCATATATTTCATTCATTGATTCCAACATTAACCCTCCAACAATTCATTGCTGTACTTTCCGAATAAGTATAACACAAAGTGTATGGTACTCCAGGTGTTCAATTCAATTAATGATTAAACAGGGCTTGAGTGACATACGCTACACCAATACCTGTTAAGATTCCAAAGAATACTTCGATCGGTTTATGCCCTAAATATTCTTTCAAGTGACGCTCTTTCTGTTCTTTGTTAAACTTTTCAGTCGTTGCATCTTGTGATAAGTTCCAAACTTTTTCACGCAAACGAGTAAATTCAATAATCAGTTCATTTAATAAGATACCTTGTTCACCGCTTTGTCTACGAACTCCCATAGAATCAAACATAACAATGACTCCAAATGTACTAGCAATGGCAACTAAAGGAGAGTCGATACCGTGTTCCAAAGCAAGAGCTGTAATCAATGAGGAAACAGCAGCTGAATGAGAACTAGGCATTCCACCTGTAGAAGTAGCTAAAGCTAGCGAGGTTTTTCTCTTTAGCAGATAAGCCACAGGTATTTTAATAATTTGTGCAAATACAATAGCAGTAAATGCTGCTATAAGTGGATAATTTGAGAACATGATGGTTGTTCCTTCCTTTAGAAAATAAAATATAAAGCTGTTTTTATCATACCATGAACTATACGAAAGCTGCTTAAAAAAGTTTTGTTTTTCCACTGTTCTCTAAAGATGCTTAATAGAATATTGCAGACGGTTTTGAAGAATAAGATGGATGTAAGGAAAATAATAGTGGCAATCATAAAAAAGATTCGTTATCATGAAAACTGTGTAAAGAAAGAAAAGACTTATGCAGCTAGTAGCGCAATATAGGAGGATGAAAAATGAGCACATATACTCAATTGTCAAAAGAAGTGGCAGAAAACGAAAAGAAAGCCGTTATTCGTACAAATATGGGAGACATTACGATTAAATTATTTCCGGAAATCGCTCCAAAAACAGTTGAAAACTTTGTAGGCTTAGCAGAAAAAGGCTATTACAACGGAATTGTTTTCCACCGTGTTATTCCTGATTTCATGATTCAAGGTGGAGACCCAACTGGAAGCGGTATGGGCGGAGAAAGTTTATGGGGAGATTCATTTGAAGATGAATTTTCTACTGAAGCTTTCAACATCAACGGAGCGTTGTCCATGGCAAATGCTGGTCCAAATACGAATGGAAGTCAATTCTTCATCGTAACGGCATCAAGCACACCTGCAAATATGGTGGCTCAACTAGAAGCAGCCGGCTATCCAGCAGAAATTGTTGAAGAATACAAAAATAACGGTGGAACACCCTGGTTAGACCAACGTCATACGGTTTTTGGTCAAGTTATTGATGGTATGGATGTAGCGAATGATATCCAAGGGGTTCAACGTGGATTCCAAGACAAACCTGTAAACGATGTTGTTATTGAAGCTATTGAATTTGTTTAATCCGAAAAACTTCCGTCTATAACCTAGGCGGAGTTTTTTTTGTCCGATTTATTATGAAAACGAATTCTTTTTTTAGATAGAGTTTGTTATAATGAGGAGGTAATTCGATTTTGAAAGGATGAAGAATATGTTTGGAGCAATTGAAGCTGGCGGGACTAAATTTGTCTGTGCAGTGAGCGACTCAGAATTTACTATCAAAGATAGAGTCAGTATACCGACTACAACACCTGAAGAAACTCTGACCAAAGTATTTGCTTTTTTTGATCAATACGAAGTAAGTGCTATCGGTATCGGTTCATTTGGACCGATCGATGTCAACCGTAATTCAGATACATATGGTTATATTACATCTACACCAAAAACTGCTTGGAAGTACTACGATTTCCTAGGCGTTGTGAAAAAAAGATATCCTATACCGATAGGCTGGACAACAGATGTCAATGCTGCTGCTTTAGGAGAAATAAAAATGGGAGCAGCCAAAGGACTAACTAGTTGTATCTATCTAACGGTCGGTACGGGAATCGGCGGCGGAGCTGTAATCAACGGAGAACTATTAGAAGGTTATGGTCACCCTGAAATGGGGCATATTCCCGTACGTTTACATCCTGATGAGAATTATAAAGGGACTTGTCCATATCATGGAGATTGTCTTGAAGGAATCGCTGCAGGACCGGCCATTGAAGGTAGATTTGGTAAAAAGGGACATTTGCTTGCAGATCAAGAAGAAGTGTGGGAGATGGAAGCTTATTATTTAGCACAGGCTTTGATGAATTATACGTTAATTCTTTCTCCAGAACGTATCGTGCTAGGCGGAGGGGTCATGAAACAAGAGCAGCTGTACCCATTAGTTCGTCAAAAGTTTACTGAATTGATGAATGGTTACGTCCAAGTTCCAGATTTGGAAGAATACATTGTTGCTCCTGGATTAGGTGATAATGCAGGGATTACAGGAAGCTTGCTGCTGGCAGCAGGACAAATGAATTGATTTCATAACAATAAGGGGGCCTACTGAATAAAGCGGAGGCCTTTTTTCGTTCGCCCAGCATGGGCGAACTCTAACGGGTGCAAGTCCCGAATGCGACCTGACAGTGGTAAGCATATAGCTGACGGCAAGGGTGTCCACCGTGAGGTGGAATCTGAAGGAAGCCCAAGGCAAAACTCTGGTCTGACGAACAGAAACCATATAAGAGGTGAGTCGAGTGGATAAGGCTGC